>NZ_CATNVN010000106.1:0-6360 GCF_951230505.1 uncultured Neisseria sp. | reverse complement strand
TTTATGCCTCCTTTCCAGATCATCTTTTCTCCTGATTGACACCATTTCTAAGTTATTGAAGTATTACAGCGATTAAACTACCACTTCTTCTTTTTTCTTCACTTCTTTGGCAATGTTCTCACGACTCAAGCCAAACATCAGCAAGAGCGGGCTAGCAACCAATACGGAAGAGTAAATACCGAACACAATACCGATGGTCAGCGCCATAGAGAAACCGTGCAAGGCTGCACCGCCGAACACCAGCATAGAAACAACCATTGCCTCGGTCGAACCGTGGGTAATGATGGTACGGCTCATGGTTGCGGTAATCGCATTGTCGATGACCTCCGGAACAGTATGGCCGCGCATATGCGGCTTACGGAAGTTTTCACGAATACGGTCAAACACCACCACGGATTCATTTACGGAATAACCCAAAACAGCCAAGATACCTGCCAAGACAGTCAGAGAGAATTCCCATTGGAAGAAGGCAAAACAGCCGAGAATAATCACGATATCGTGCATATTCGCAATAATCGCGGACACTGCAAAACGCCACTCAAAACGCATGGACAAGTAAATAATAATACCAGCCACCACGAAGCCCAATGCCATCAAACCATTGGTAACCAATTCTTCACCAACCTGAGGGCCGATGAATTCGACTTGGCGCAAGGTAACGTCAGGATTGTCTTTTTTCAGCAAATCCATTACTTGGTTGGACAGCTGGGCTGACGTTACGCCTTCTTTGTTCGGCAGGCGAATCATGATGTGTTTGTTCGTACCCAATGCCTGAACCTGTACATCACCCATTTTCAGCGTATCAAGGCGTTCGCGCGTTTTATTCACATCCACGCCCTGCTGATATTGGACTTCCATCACTGTACCGCCGGTAAATTCGACGGAGAAATTCAAGCCTTTGGTTACCAAAAAGAACACGGCGGCGATAAACGTAACCAACGAAATAAAGGTCGTCAGTTTGCCGTAGCTCATAAACGGAATATCGCGTTTGATTTTAAATAATTCCATGTTTTACTCCTTGCCTTCTGCCATTTCAGCTTTCGGCTTCCACACCGCACCAATGGAAATATTTTGCAATTTGCGGCGACGGCCGTACCACAAGTTGACCAAAGCACGGAACACGACCACGGATGAATACATCGAAGTCAGAATACCGATACAGTGTACGACCGCAAAACCGCGTACAGGACCGGAACCGAATACCAACAAAGCGATACCGGCAATCAGGGAGGTCAAGTTGGAGTCAACAATGGTTGCCCAAGCGTGTTGGAAACCGAGGTTGATGGCCTGTTGAGGTGGTATACCTGCGCGTAATTCTTCACGGATACGTTCGTTAATCAATACGTTGGAGTCAATCGCCATACCCAATGTCAATGCCAACGCGGCGATACCCGGCAGGGTCAGCGTTGCCTGCATTGCAGACAAAATACCTACCAAGAACAAGATATTGGTACTCAAAGCGATGGTAGAGAAGAAACCCATCAGGCGGTAGTAAATCACCATGAATGCAGCAACAGCGGCAAAGCCCCACAAGGTAGAGTGGAAACCTTTTTCAATGTTTTCTTTACCCAAAGACGGGCCGATGGTACGTTCTTCGACAATCTGCATCGGCGCGGCCAGCGAACCGGCACGCAGCAACAATGAAGTATCGTTGGCTTCGGCTGTCGTCATGCTGCCGGAAATCTCCACGCGGCCGCCGGTAATGGCGGCACGGATGACAGGCGCGGTAACGACTTCGGATTTACCTTGGTCGATCAACACCATAGCCATACGTTTACCCACATTGGCCGAAGTCAATTCGCCAAAAATACTGCCGCCCGCACTATCCAGGCTCAGGCTCACGGCAGGCGCGCCCATTTGGTCAAAGCTAGGTTGCGCATCGTTGATGTTGTCGCCGGTCAGTTCAACTTGTTTGTTGACCAAGATAGTTTCCGGATGATCGCCACCGCTTGACAGCAATTCGTAACCGGTCGGCACATTGCCGTTCAAAGCTTCTTGCAGTTTAATCGGGTCGTCTTCCACCATGCGCACTTCCAAAGTTGCGGTACGGCCGATAATGTCTTTGGCTTTAGCAGTATCTTGCACGCCCGGCAGCTGTACGACAATGCGGTCAAGGCCGGATTGTTGGATAACCGGTTCGGCTACGCCCAATTCGTTCACACGGTTGTGCAACGTATTGATGTTTTGTTTAACAGCATCAGAACGTACTTTATTGATTGCCTCTTCAGACAAAGTCAGCACGATATTGTTGCCGTCCGGCAGCAGCGTGGCTTCAGGGAACAATTTTTGCAACTGAGGCAAGGCTTTTTGTACATCGGCAGCATCTTGCAAAGGCACGGTCAGACCGTTTTCAGTCTGATGCACCGTGCCGGTACGGATTTTTTCGCGGCGCAATTCGCGGCGGATGTCGCCGGAATAACGTTCAAACGTTTTCTGCATCGCGGCTTTCATGTCCACCTGCATGGTGAAATGCACGCCGCCGCGCAAGTCCAGACCCAGGAACATCGGATTGGCTTTGATTTTCGCCATCCACTCAGGGCTGTCTGCCAACAGGTTGAGCGCGGTAATATATCCCTCGCCCAAAGTATTTTCGATGACGTCGCGCGCTTTCAATTGCGTTTCGGTATCTTTGAAACGCACTTTCAGCGAGTTGTCGACGATGAACATACCATCAGTCTGAATACCTGCCTGCTTCAGCGCGGCATCCACTTTAGACTGGGTTTGATCGTTGATCACGATGGCTTGTCGGTTGGTCGATACCTGTACGGCAGGCGTTTCACCGAAAAGGTTGGGCAGCGAGTAAACAGCCGCAACCACAATCGTGAACGCAATCAGCAGGTATTTCCATAAAGGATAACGGTTCATGGTAAACCTTTGCTTTATTTATAAAGGCAAACAGCCGCGCTCGGGAAATGAGGCGGCTTTTTGCAAAAAAACGGATTATTCGGCTTTCGCGGCAATCGCGTTGCGCTCAACTTCCACTTCGATTTTCGCACCTTGACCGATGTCGACAGTGTAGAATTGCTCGCCGACTTTGGTCACGCGGCCTTTGAAACCTGCCGCCAAAACGACCTTATCGCCGACTTTCAAAGCGGCCAACATCGCTTGGTGCGCTTTGAATTTCTTTTGTTGAGGACGCATAATCAGGAAGTAAAACACCACCATGATCAGCACTAAAGGGGCAAATTGAGCCACTGCTTGATTCATAATATATCCGTTCTTTCAAGTTTTAGATTTAAGTAAAAAACTGCACACTGCAATCAAACACATTGGTTGGACTGCAAAATTGAGATATTCTAAAGGCCGTCTGAAAAATTTCCAAGTATTTCCGTATTTATTAACCATATTTAGCAGTCTTTACGACTTGTCCGACACATACTGTTCCATGTTCAAAAAAATCCTTTGGCGCATCAGCACCCGCCTGCGCCGTTTGTTTGGCAAAAACGCCCGCACCGTATGGATTTCGCATCCGATATTCCTACAGCACCAGCCGGGGCCCAACCATCCCGACAGGCCCGAACGCATCAGCGCCATTCAAACCGCCTTAAAACAAGAAGGCATTTGGCGTCGCCTGCAAACCGCCGAAGCACCGGAAATCAAAGATGCGCAGCTGGCATTGGTCCACTCGCGCAACTATCTGCACGAGTTGGAAGCCGCCCAGCCGCTCCCCGGTAAAATCCACCGTATCGACGACGATACCGTCATCTGCCACGACTCCCTCCAAGCCGCCCGTTTTGCGGCCGGCGCCGTCGTCAAGGCAGTCGATATGGTGATGAACAAAAAGGCCTGGCATGCTTTTTGCGCCATCCGCCCGCCAGGCCACCATGCCCACAGCAACAGCGCCGGCGGATTCTGCCTCGTTAACAACACCGCCGCCGGCGTGATGCACGCCATTGCCCAATACCGCTTGCAACGCATCGCCGTCATCGATTTCGACGTCCACTTCGGCGACGGTACGGCGGAGATTCTCCAAGACGATCCGCGCGTGATGTTTTTCAACCTGTTTGAAACCGACATCTTTCCCTTCCCTCAGGCGGAACAATACGCCGGCAATAAGAATATGCTGCATACGCCCCTCAAACCGGGCACAGGCAGCCGTATCTTCCGCACGACCATCCGCGAACAATGGCTGCCCAAGCTCACGGCCTTCCGCCCCGAGTTGGTGTTGCTTTCGGCAGGTTTTGACGGGCATAAACAAGACGAAACAGGCCGTCTGAACCTGCATGAAGCCGATTTTGCCTGGCTGACACACAAAATCGTCCAAGCAACGGCAAGCTGTCAAGGACGTGTCGTTTCCGTACTGGAGGGCGGATATACCTTGGAATCCATGTCTAAATCCGCCGCCGCACACATCCGCGTATTGGCGGGCTTAAGCAAGGCCGACTACGTCATCGCCTACCAAAAGCATCTGAAGCGCGGCAAAAGTAACAATCCTACACCATAACGCATTCAAACTATTGCCCCAGGCCGTCTGAAAACAGATTATCCATTTCAGACGGCCTTTTTTTTCATTTACAAACTTTAATTTGAGCAAAGACAAACCATTTCCATATTGTCAGTAGTAAAATAACAAACATAAAACATATCAATAAAAACATTTCACACGCCACACTGCTTCCCTTTCCCTAATTGACCGTCTTTTTCAGACGGCCTCCACTTAAAAAAAGGAGCGTTACAATGAAAGCAGCACGTTTTTACAACAAAGGCGACATCCGCATCGAAGACATTCCCGAGCCAACCGTAGCTCCGGGTACTGTCGGCATTAATGTTGCGTGGTGCGGTATCTGCGGTACAGACCTGCACGAATTCATGGAAGGCCCGATTTTCATTCCGCCTTGCGGCCATCCACACCCAATCTCCGGCGAGTCAGCCCCTGTAACCATGGGTCACGAGTTCTCCGGCGTAGTTTATGCCGTAGGCGAAGGCGTGGACGACATCAAAGTCGGCCAACACGTTGTTGTTGAACCCTACATCATCCGCGACGACGTACCGACCGGTGAAGGCAGCAACTACCATCTCTCCAAAGACATGAACTTCATCGGCTTGGGCGGCTGCGGTGGCGGCTTGTCTGAAAAAATTGCCGTTAAACGCCGTTGGGTACACCCTATTTCCGACAAAATCCCATTGGACCAAGCTGCTTTGATTGAGCCTCTGTCTGTCGGCCACCATGCTTATGTACGCAGTGGTGCGAAAGAAGGCGATGTTGCCTTGGTCGGCGGTGCAGGCCCAATCGGTTTACTGTTGGCTGCCGTACTGAAAGCCAAAGGCATCAAAGTCATCATCACCGAATTGAGCAAAGCACGTAAAGACAAAGCACGCGAAGCCGGCGTTGCCGACTACATCCTCGACCCATCCGAAGTCGATGTCGTCGAAGAAGTGAAAAAACTGACCAACGGCGAAGGCGTGGATGTCGCATTCGAATGCACCAGCGTCAACAAAGTACTGGACACCATGGTCGAGGCATGCCGTCCGACTGCGAAAGTCGTCATCGTATCCATTTGGAGCCACCCTGCCACCATCAACGTCCATAGCGTCGTGATGAAAGAGCTGGACGTGCGCGGCACCATCGCCTACTGCAACGACCACGCAGAAACCATCAAATTGGTTGAAGAAGGCAAAATCAACCTTGAGCCTTTCATCACCCAGCGCATCAAACTGGACGAATTGATTTCCGAAGGCTTCGAGCGCTTGATCCACAACAACGAATCCGCAGTAAAAATCATTGTCAATCCTAATCTTTAATCCTAAGGCTTAAAGAATAAACAGGCCGTCTGAAACTTTTCAGACGGCCTGTCTACTTGATAAATTCCCGAATGGCCCAATTCTCTGCCGACCATTCACTTATCAAGAGTAAAACTCCATGAATCCAAAATACGCCCCACTCTTTCAAACATACACCCTCAATAACGGCGTAACCATCAAAAACCGCCTTGTCGTCGCCCCCATGACCCATTTCGGCTCACAAGCCGACGGTTTGATCAGCGACCAAGAGCGTACATTCCTCAGCAACCGTGCAGGCGATATGGGCTTGTTTATCACTGCCGCCACTTTGGTTCAAAAAGACGGCAAAGCCTTTCACGGCCAACCTGAAGCCACAGGCGAGCACTGCCTCGACAGCCTGAAAGAAACCGCACAAATCCTGCAACAGCAAGGCGCAAAAGCGATTTTGCAAATCCATCACGGCGGTTCCAAAGCCATTGATGACCTTTTGGACAGTCTCGATAAAATCAGCGCTTCCGCCAGCGAAGCCGAACACGCGCGCGAAGCGACCGAAAAAGAAGTCGAAGCACTCATCGCTTCTTATGCGCAAGCCGCCGATTTGGCGCTTCGCGCCGGTTTTGACGGCGTGGAAATCCACGG
>NZ_CATNVN010000105.1:0-6425 GCF_951230505.1 uncultured Neisseria sp. | reverse complement strand
TGGCCAAGAAGGCTTCTTTTTCTTGCTGAAGTTTATCGATTTCGCCCAATTCTCTATCAAGTCTGTCGATTTCGGTTTGCAGGAAGTTGTTGCGGCCTTCTTGATTGCTGATGGCGCTGTCAATACCAAGATAGGTAGCGGCCGCCAAGCCCAAACCTACTGCAAAAGCGCCAAGCATCAATATTTTGAATTGCTGCTGCTTGCGCTGTTTAATCTCTTCCCGATATGGGAGAAGGTTGATTCTGGTTAATTCGATCATGTTCTCAAAGTCCCCTTAATGCCAATCCGAACGCCAAGGTCAGTGACGGCGCATCAATTTGAAGCTGCGGCAATTCTACTTTTGCACTGCGTTCCACATATGAAATCGGATGCAGATATTCTGTTGCCGTATTGGTTTGCGAGAAAATGCTTTCTGCCAAACCTGCCTGCTGTGCGGTAAAGCCTGTCAGCAGGATGTGTTTGATATCGGCGAAAGAATCAGTAGCTTGCGTGGTATAGTAAAATTGCAAAACACGCTGAACTTCTTGCGCAACCTGCACATTAAAACGGTCGGCAATCTGAGACTGGTAGTCGGAAGGCTTATTTTGGGAAGCCATCATTTGTGCGGCTTTTTCTTCCGTTACCTGATAAGTACGCTGAATCAGCTGATTGAGCTGCTCTGTGCTGACCGGAGTTTCTTGTTTATAGAGAATGCGGCCGTTTTGCAGAATCAGTGCATACATTTGCGTCGCATGAATGCCGAACACGGCAACTTTTTCCTCTGCCATTTCGGGAGCATGCGTATTCATCCAATGAACAAAGGCATTGCGTTGCGCCAGCAAGTCCAAATCCAAAGCGGATAAAGGCAAGCCCGCATTCTCAAACATTTCAATGCGCGGCTCGACATCATCTTTTTTGGCGGCAACAGCTAAAACATGCTGACCCGAACCGACTTCTTCAGCTTGAAAGTCGTAGTTCATTTCTTCAATAGGCGCAAATTGACCGACTTCCGCCTCGACAAACTCTTCCAAGTCCAAATCGGTATCACGCGGGTTGTAAATAATTTGCTCGACTGTCGCCAAATTTTGTGGCACAGCCGCAACAATATTTTTGCAAGAACTGCGTAATTGTGCGTAAGTATGCTGGATGTAGGTAGCAAGCTGATCGTAGTCTTGAATTTTGTTGCCTTTGACAATATTTTTAGGCAATTTGGTAATAACGTATTTTTCCAGCTGAATTTGGTTTAAACTACGGCCTGTCAGTTGTACCATCTTAATGGCATGTTGGCTGATGTCGATGCCGATGGCAGAGCGGTTGTTCAATCCACTAGAAGCCTTGCCTGTTTTGGTATCTTTCGTGCTTTTAAATAAGCGCATGATTTGACTTCCCTGTATCATTTAGGAGTGAGTAACTGTTTCGTTATCCGTAAAGGACTTCTTATTCTTTACACAGTATTGACTGTGGCTGATAGAAATCGTTTCCCATTTTACTTTATTTATCGCCATTAATGGCAAAATTATTACTTAGTCATGATTAAAAAGATTATAACAACCTGCATGGGTCTCTTATTAGGACTGGCTCTTTTCGGTGTGGGTCTGATTGCAATTGCAATTTTGGTAACCTATCCGAAGCTGCCGTCTTTGGACACTTTACAACACTACAAACCCAAAATGCCGCTGACGATTTATTCTTCAGACGGCCAAGTGATTGGCGTTTACGGCGAGCAACGGCGTGAATTCACCAAAATCGGGGACTTTCCCAAAGTTTTGAAAAATGCCGTGATTGCCGCCGAAGACAAACGCTTCTATGACCACTGGGGCGTGGACGTTTGGGGTGTGGCGCGCGCCGCGATCGGTAACGTCATGGCTGGCGGCGTCCAATCCGGTGCCAGTACGATTACGCAACAGGTTGCTAAAAACTTTTACCTGAGCAGCGAGCGTTCGTTCACCCGTAAATTCAACGAAGCACTGTTGGCCTACAAAATCGAGCAGTCTTTAAGCAAAGACAAGATTTTGGAGCTGTACTTCAACCAAATCTATTTGGGTCAACGCGCTTATGGTTTTGCATCTGCCGCCCAAATTTATTTCAATAAAAATGTTAATGAATTAACATTGGCCGAAGCCGCTATGTTGGCCGGCTTGCCCAAAGCCCCTTCCGCCTACAATCCGATTGTGAACCCTGAGCGTGCCAAACTGCGTCAGGCTTATATTCTGAACAATATGCTGGAAGAAGGCATGATTACCCTGCAGCAACGCGATCAGGCTTTGAAAGAAGAGTTGCATTACGAGCGTTTTGTACAAAACATCGATCAAAGCGCCCTGTACGTTGCCGAAATGGTACGTCAAGAGCTGTTTGAGAAATACGGCGAAGATGCCTACACGCAAGGCTTTAAGGTATATACCACTGTCGACACCGCACACCAGCGCGTGGCCACCGAAGCCCTACGTAAAGTTCTGCGCAACTTCGACCGCGGCAGCAGCTACCGCGGTGCGGAAAACTACATCGACCTGAGCAAAAGCGATAACGTAGAAGAAACTGTCAGCCAATATCTTTCTACACTTTATACCGTCGATAAGATGATTCCGGCAGTTGTATTGGAAGCCTCACGCAAAGGTGTACAGATTCAGTTGCCAAGCGGCCGTAAAGTCACGCTGAACAGCCACGCTTTGGGCTTTGCCGCCCGTGCCGTCAACAACGAAAAAATGGGTGATGACCGCATCCGTCGCGGCTCCGTCATTCGCGTTAAAGGCAGCGGCGATACCTTTACCGTCGTTCAAGAGCCTTTGTTGCAAGGCGCATTGGTGTCTTTAGATGCGAAAACCGGTGCAGTCCGTGCATTGGTCGGCGGCTACGACTACCACAGCAAAACCTTCAACCGCGCAACTCAAGCCATGCGCCAACCCGGCTCGACGTTTAAACCGTTCGTTTATTCCGCCGCTTTGGCAAAAGGCATGACTGCTTCCACCATGATTAACGATGCGCCGATTTCACTGCCGGGTAAAGGTGCAAACGGCAAAGCGTGGAACCCGAAAAATTCAGACGGCCGCTATTCCGGCTACATCACGCTGCGCCAGGCTTTGACCGCTTCGAAAAACATGGTGTCCATCCGCATCCTGATGTCTATCGGCATCGGCTACGCGCAACAATACATCCAACGCTTCGGCTTCAAGCCGTCTGAAATCCCTGCCAGCCTGTCTATGGCTTTGGGTACAGGCGAAACCACGCCGTTGCGTATTGCAGAAGGTTACAGCGTCTTTGCCAACGGCGGTTACAAAGTGTCCGCCCACGTCATCGACAAAATCTACGATAGCCAAGGCCGTCTGAGAGCGCAAATGCAACCTTTGGTAGCCGGTGAAAACGCACCTCAGGCCATTGACCCGCGCAACGCCTACATCATGTACAAAATCATGCAAGACGTTGTCCGTGTCGGTACCGCACGCGGTGCAGCCGCACTCGGCCGCGCCGACATCGCCGGTAAAACCGGTACTACCAACGACAACAAAGACGCATGGTTTGTCGGCTTCAACCCTAGCGTTGTGACTGCCGTCTATATCGGCTTTGACAAACCGCGCAGCATGGGTCGTGCAGGTTACGGTGGTACAATCGCCGTACCGGTATGGGTAGAATACATGCGCTTTGCCCTGAAAGGCACCAGCGTCAAACCGATGAAAGCCCCTGAGGGCGTGGTTTCGAACGGCGGCGAAGTGTATATGCGCGAACGCATGACCACCAGCTCCGACCTGGCCTTGGACAACAGCGGCGTTGCACCGCGTCCCGCTCAACCTGCCCGTCGCACGGTTCCGAATGAAAACCGCCGCCGCACCGAGAGCGGCAATGCGCCAGCCCGTGAAGAATCAGACGAAACCCCAGTTCTGCCAAGCAATACCGGCAACAATAACAGACAACAACTGGACTCTCTGTTCTAATGTTCTAAAGTAAGGCCGTCTGAAACGTTCAGACGGCCTTTTTTAAGAAAATTCAAAGCAAAACCATGATTGATTTACACTGCCATTCGACCGTTTCAGACGGCATGCTCTCCCCAACCGAAGTCGTCCGACTCGCCCGTCAAAACGGTTGCACCCTACTCGCCCTGACCGACCACGACCATACCGGCGGACTTGCCGAAGCGCGCGCCGAAGCCAATACCCTCGGCCTCCCCTTCGTCAACGGCGTGGAAATATCCGTCACTTGGCGCGGCCGCACCATCCACGTTGTCGGCTTGGACTTTGACGAACACAACGAAACCCTGCAAAGCCTGCTTGCCGAAGTCCGCAAAGGCCGTCTGAAACGATTGGAAGCCATCGCCGCCAAATTGGAGAAAAAAGGCATAACAGGCACGTATGAAGGCGCGCTGGCATTAGCTGCCAACAAAGAAATGGCCAGCCGCACCCACATTGCCGAATTCCTCATCCGCGAAGGCCATGTCAAAAACAAACAGCAGGCATTTACCAAATATCTGGGCGACGGCAAATCCTGTTCCGTCAGACACGAATGGGCCACACTGGAAGACTGTGTAGCCGCGATTACAGGCGCAGGCGGCATGGCCATTATTGCCCACCCGATGCGCTATGAATTATCCGCCACCGCCAAACGAAACCTGTTTCAAGAATTTAAAAATCTCGGCGGCGCAGGGATTGAAGTGCACAGCGGCAACTGCTGCAAAAACGACCGCCTCAACTATGCCCTGCTTGCCGACCGCTTCGACTTTCTCGCCAGCGCAGGCAGCGACTTCCACCGCCCCAACGACTTCAGCGGCGGCATACTCGGCGCCTGTCCCGACTTACCCGAACAATGCCGCCCGGTCTGGGAACACTTTAAGGCCGTCTGAATTTTTGACAGCAATTTTTCAGACGGCCCGCCAAGTATGAGACAGTTATAAACATATCACACTCTACATATTGAAACTGCCTGCCCGATACACCATAATAACCCTATAAATACCCCAAAAATAAAGGTTAACGCCATGTGCCAACTGCTCGGCATGAATTGCAACACGCCCACAGACATCATGTTTTCTTTTGAAGGCTTCCGCCGTCGTGGCGGCATTACCGACCACCATGCCGACGGCTTCGGTATCGGTTTTTTTGAAGGCAAAGGCGTGCGCTTGTTTCACGACGACAAGCCCAGCGCCAACTCTCCCGTTGCCGACTTGGTGCGCGCCTACCAAATCAAATCTGAAAACGTTATCGCCCATATCCGCAAGGCCTCACAAGGCCAGACCTCACTAGCAAACACTCATCCCTTCATGCGCGAGATGTGGGGCGAATATTGGCTGTTTGCCCACAACGGCCATTTGATTGATTTTTTTCCTGAGCAGGGCGAGTACTACCATGCCGTCGGCACGACCGATTCCGAACGCGCGTTCTGCTTTATCCTCAACCGCCTGCGCAGCCGCTTTGCCACCAAGCCCGAACCTGAAGTTTTGTTTGACGCCATTGCCGGCCTGACTCATGAAATCCGCCGCTATGGGTTGTTTAACTTTGTGATGTCCAACGGCGACTGCCTGTTTGCCCATGCCAGCACCTTGCTGCACTACATCGTGCGCAAAGCCCCGTTTGGTAAAGCGCGTTTGCTGGACGATGATGTCATGGTCGATTTTTCAGAAGTGACCACCCCGAACGATAAAGTTTCCGTCATCGCCACCCTGCCCCTGACGCGAGATGAAACCTGGTCGCAATTGGCAGTCAATGAATTGGTGATGTTTCAAGACGGCGACATTATCCTCAGCGACCGCCCCGAAAATCCGGTTTATATGAGTGCGGAAGAAGGTTTGGAAATCGCCCGTGCCGTCGGCGTATCGGTTTAACGGTTGCTCGACTGAAAAACACAAGGCCGTCTGAAAGGCTCAACTTCGCTCAAGTTGCCCTTTCAGACGGCCTTTTTATACTTAATCCAGCGAAAAGCCTTTACTATACGAAAATAACGCAATCCGCTACAATAATAGTTCACAAACAATAAATTCAATTGCTTAGCGACCTTGCCGAGCGTATGACAAGGAAACCCGATGAAGTGCCCGTTTTGCCAACACCCCAACACACAAGTAACCGACTCGCGATGGCTGGAAGACACCAACAGCATCCGTCGCCGTCGCAAATGCTTGGAATGCGGACAACGCTTCAGCACTTTTGAAACCGTTGAAATGCGAATGCCGCAAGTCATCAAATCCAACGGCACACGGGTTCCCTTCAATGCGCACAAACTGCAGACCAGCCTTGAGCGCGCACTGCACAAACGCCCAGTCACACAAGAACAAATCGATGAAACCGTTGCCCTTATCGAGCAGCGCCTCTACCGTTTGGGCAAAAAAGAGGTCGCTTCGCGCATCGTCGGCGAAATGGCGATGGAAGAGCTGGCAAAAATCGACCAAGTTGCTTATGTCCGCTTTGCGTCTGTCTATAAAAGCTTTAAAGACGTTTCCGAATTCACCCAAGTCATCGCCGAATGCA
>NZ_CATNVN010000104.1:0-6440 GCF_951230505.1 uncultured Neisseria sp. | reverse complement strand
GAGGTTTTGTTTGAAAGTTTCAGGATTTTAGGGAAATTGGGTGGTTGACGTTTTTTGTCAGTTTTGTGTTTTTTGTGACAGGGAAGGGAGACAAGTTTGGGTGTGTGACGGTTTTTGTCAGAAATTAAGCTTATTCAATAATATGTTAATTGATTTAGATGGACGGTATCTTTATGGATTAATCGGTGAGTTTAATATTTTGTGATTTTATTTTTTTGTTTTTTATAGGTTTTATTTTGTATGCGTATTTTGTTTGAATACAGATAAGGAGAAAATTTGGAAGGAAGAATTTTTAAAGAGGATTTGGTGTAATAGGTGAATGAAAATTTGTTATTAGAATTATATTCATATGGGTTATGATTTTAGAATGTAGTTTTATGTCATAGTAAAGGTCTGATTTTGAATTTTAAGGCTTTGGATTTCTTGAATGTTTGAGAAGGGTATATTCAGGATGTTTATATATTTGGATGTGATTAGGGTGAGCAAAAAATGCTCACCCTATGTTTTTAAGATGTTCAGACGGCCTTTATGGGGTCAAGACTTCGATCAATGCTTGTTTTAGGGTATTTTGGGTTTGCGGGTCTTGTAGGGATGGGCTGTAGGTAATGAAGCTGTCCTCAATGCGCTGATCCAAGGTGGTGATTTTGGCGTAGCGCAGGCTGATGTTGTGTGCGAAGAAGGTCTCGGCGATGTCGGCGAGGAGGTGGGGGCGGTTGACGGCGGTGATGTCTATGGTGTGCCAGCCGGGATAATCTTCTTCGGGGGTGATGATTACGGTAGGCGGAATGGGGATGTGGCGGATGCGGCGGCTGATGTGTGGGCGGCCGCTTTGTTTTTGGACGGTGGTATTGCCGTGGATGAAGCTGTTGAGCTCGGCTTCGAGTGCGCTTTGGCGGTCGGGATATTCTTCGGGCGGGAGATTGTTGGGAAGTTGCAGGATAAAGGTGTCGAGGATGTAGTCGTGCTCGGTAATGAAGGCGCGGGCGGCTTGGATGTCGAAACGGTGGCTGCTGAAGATGCGGCAGAGGCGTGCAAAGAGGCGGTCGCCATTGGGCATGAAGACCATGACTTGAAGGCTGTTGCTTTGGGGAAGGATGCGGCTGCGGACGGCCGGACTTTGGGTGTCGTAGGCGAGGTTTGCGGTGTGCCAGAGGATTTCTCGCGTTTGATGGCGGACGTAGTATGCACTGCCGAGGATGCGGCGGAGTTTTTGTTGGTTTTTGAGGGGAACAGCCGCGCGCGTGAGCTGATCGGTCGAGGCTTGTTCGCGCCGGTTGGGGAGGCGTTCGGGATCGTGATGTTTGCTGTTTAAAACGGCGGCGGTGCTGTGGTAGAGGGTTTGGAGTAGGCTGGCACGCCATGTGTTCCAAAGTTTTGGGTTGGTGCCGCGGATGTCGGCAATGGTAAGCAGATAGAGTGCGTCGAGGTATTCGCGTGTGGGAATACGGCGGCAAAAGGCTTGGAGGACATGGGGATCTTGGATGTCTTCTTTTTGGGCAACGGTGGACATGAGCAGGTGGTTTTCAACCAGCCATGCGAGGAGGTGGCTTTCTTCTTCGGTGTAGTAGTGGTTGGCGGCGAATTGTTGTGCGTCTTTGATGCCTTCTTTTGCGTGATCGCCGCCACGGCCTTTGGCGATGTCGTGTAGCAGGGCTGCGGTGTAGAGGACATGTGGTCTTGGGTAGGCCTGCATGATGGCGCTGGCTTCGGGCATTTCGTGGCTGTGGGTTTCGATGGCGAGACGGCGCATATTGCGGACGACGGTCAGAATATGGTCGTCTACGGGGTAAATATGGAAGAGGTCGTGTTGGAGCAGGCCGGTGATTTTTTCCCATGCGGGGAGATAGCGGCCAAGTACGCCGTAGAGGTTGAGAAAACGGAGGGTTTGGGTGAGGCCGGTACCGTGTTTGAAGAATTGGATGAAGCGGCGGCGGTTTTCTGGATTTTGGGTGAAACGGGTATTGATTTTTCGTGTGGCCGCCCACCATGCACGCAGGGTTTGCGGCTCGATGGTGGTGATGTTTTGCTCCTGCATGGTTTGGATGATGGTGAAGATGTGTTCGGGATTTTGCTCGAACAGGGCAAGGTCGTTGGCGGCGATTTGGTGGCCGATGCGTTTGTAGCGGCTGTCGATGGGGTGGATATGTCGGGGACGGCTGGAGGTTTGATGGTTTTTGAGAACCGGAATGAGGATGCCGTTGAGTTGTTTGATGGCTTTGGTAGCGCGGTAGAAGGTGTGCATCAGGGCTTCGCTTCGGCCGCGGATGTCGGGTTGGGTATAGCCTAAGCTTTCGGCAACTTGGGACTGGTAGTCGAAAAGCAGCCTGTCTTCGGGGCGGTCGGCGGTAAGGTGGAGATGAATGCGGATGTTGGCAAGACGGCGGTAGCCATGGGCCAGCATGCCGGCTTCGGTGCGTGTGAGGACGCCGGCGGTAACGAGGGCGGTGGGGTTGCTGTCTATGCCTTGTGCTTTGGCTGTCCAGATAAGTGTGTGGATGTCGCGCAGGCCGCCGGGGCAGGTTTTGATGTTGGGTTCGAGTTGTGCGCCTGTGCCTTGGGATTTGGTATGGCGTTGCTCCATTTCGAGGAGTTTGGCTTCGATAAAGGCGGCTGTGTCGCGGCGTGTGTTGAGTTTGTTTAGAAGTTGGGCGGTAAGGTCGGCATTGCCTTGTAGGTGGCGTGCTTCAAGAAAGGCGGTTTCGCCGGTAATGTCGTTTTGGGTACTTTGGAGGATTTCTTCTATGCTGCCGCTTTTGATGGCCGGATTGAGGCGTGCGTCCCAAAGGGTTTGGATAAATTGGGCGGTTTGTTGTTGTAGGCCGTCTGAAAAAGGAGTGGAGGAAATAATCGCTAAATCCCAGTCGGAATGGGGATAGAGTTCGCAACGCCCAAAGCCGCCGATGGCAATGAGGCTGATGTCGTTGCTGTCGGGGAAATGGATTTGCCAGAGGGTTTGCAGCAGGGTTTCGGCAGCGGTGATATGGTCGCGGAAGTAAGCGGTAGGGCGGTTGTTTTGGCGGTAGGCAGTTTCTGCTGCGGCTTTTTGCTGCTGATAGGTTTTGATGGCTTGTTGGGCGACGGTCATAATGGTGTCTGGCTGTGAATTAGGCTTGGGTATCGGCAGGCTCAGTCATTTGGCGGAGCATTTCTTGCGGCGGAAGGAGGAGTTTGTAAGGGGCGATTTTAAGCGCGGATGCGATTTTTTCGATGTTGGAAAGGGCGATGTTCCAGCGTTTGCGCTCGACGGCGGAAACGTAGGTGCGGTCAAGTCCGCATTGGCGTGCCAGTTCTTCTTGCGACCAGCCGTGATTGACGCGATAGAGGCGCATGTTGTAAGCGATAATGGCGCGGAGGTCTTGCGGATCGGGCAGGCTGGGAGGGGGAGTGAGTTTGTTGACCATGGTGTTTTGAGTTTGTAGTTTGAACGATAAGGGGATTTTATACTATTTTTGTGAGGGGAAAGGAAAGGCCGTCTGAAAGTTTTCAGACGGCCTTAAAGGGGGTAGGTATAAAAAAAAGGGGGTGGCTTTCGGCCACACCCAAACACACACACATCAAGAGGAAAGAAAAATCATTTAATAAGAGAGCTGGCTCTTATAGAGGAAAACTGGATGATTCGGGCTTGACCCTGAAGTATTGAAAGGCATTATAAATGAAAATAGGGTTGGGGTATTGATACAGGTCAATTCGGGCTTGATTTAGAAAATATATTTTTAGGATAGTGGAAATAAATTAAAAATAAGGTTTGATTGTGAATAAAAGTCATTAGGCCGTCTGAAAAATGGGTTTCAGACGGCCTGATCGGTTTAAAGGCTGCTACTTATATAAATTAAGCATTAAGCCAAACCTTTATCTTTGGCTTCTTGCAGGCGGGCTTCAAAGTTGCTGAGATTGACGCCTGCCTGCTCGGCTGCGGCAACTACTTCGGCTACAGATACGCCGTGTTGCACTTGATGATAACCCCAAAGCAGGGAGCAGCGAGTACCAGTACGGCAGAAGGCAAGGATAGGAGCCGGGGATTGTTGCAACAGATTTTGGAAGGCTGCAACATCGGCTGCGTTGATTTGAGGCGCAACGACGGGCTGGTGTGAGAATTGGTTGATGCCGGCCTCTTTAAACCAGTTTTGTACTTCGGCAAAAGCCGGTTGGTTTTCTTCTTCGCCGTCCGGGCGGTTGCAGATGACGGTTTGGATGCCGAGGCGTACGGCTTCTTGGACATCTGCTTCGGTCAGTTGGGGGGCGATATAGAGGGTGTCGGTCAGTTTACGGATGGGCATAGTTTTTCCTTTCTTTATATTGAGCGGATATGTTGATTTCAGACGGCCTAGGAAGTGGCAGGCCGTTTGAAGTTTTATTTAATGATTGTACAACCAGTTTTCGAGTTTTTGGCGATCGGTAATCTGCAGCAGGGCGGTATTGGCTTCTGCCGCTTGAACTGTGATGCTGGTCTCGCGCAACAGGCCTTGGCGGAAGAAATGGATGGTGGTGCGCGTGCCGATAGGCAGTTTGCTCCACTGTGCCGCAAGGTCGTTGCAGGCATAGCCGCCTAGGGCGATGATTTTGTCTTGCGGGCAGAGTCCGGCATTTTCTGCGCTGCCGCCATTAAATACATGAGTCAGGACGGCATGGTCGCTACTTTGTTTGAAACGTGCGCCCAAATCGTTGGCTGGGGCAACCGATTGGGGTTCGCTTGCAAATGCTCCGCCGTGCTGGCGTGGCAGAGGGATGAAGTCAAGTTTGATGCCTACGCTTTGCAGGCATTCTGCGAGCGGAAGGTCTTCGGTGCTGTATAAGGCCGTCTGAAAGAAGGTTTCTAAATCTAAACCGGTTATTTCTTGACAACGGGATTGCCAGTGTTTTTCGGGTATGCCTTGATGGGTGTTGCACCAGTCACGATAGTGTTGCTGCATCACGCTGTCGAGGTTGTATTTGCCTTGGCTTTTTTCACGGATGATGAGGTCGAGGCAAAGTGCGGCCAGTGCGCCTTTTTGATAATAGCTGACGATGGCGTTAGGGCTGTTTTCGTCTTGTTTGTAGAACTTGTCCCATGCGCTGAAACTGGATTGGGCAAGTGTTTGTTTCAGACGGCCTTGTGTCTGCTGTACGCGTGTGATGCTTTGTGCAAGCAGGGTAAGGTAGGCTTCGGGGCTGATGGTTTTGCTTCGGGCTAGAAAGAGGTCGTCGTAGTAGGAGGTAATGCCTTCAAATGCCCAAAGTTGCTCGGTGTAGTTTTCTTGGTCGAGGTTGTAAGGTGCGAAGACGGCCGGTTTGATGGATTTAACGTTCCATGCGTGGAAGTATTCATGGGAGAAGAGGCCGAGCAGTTCGGTATAGGCTTTGTCGGCTTCGCCCATATCGTAAGATGGCAGACTGTGGCGGTCGGCAAGCAGGGCGGTGCTGCTGATGTGTTCCAGTCCACCGTAGAGGTTGTCGCCCAGATGTAGTAAGAAAAGGTATTCGGTAAACGGGGCAGGGAAGGGGAACATCGCTAACTCGGTTTCGCAGATTTTTTGAATATCGGCGAGGAAGCGGGTGCGATCGAAATCAGGATAGATGCCGCTTAATGCAATACGGTGGGGGATGCCTTGTGCTTCAAATTCGAGAAATTCGATGATGCCTGTTTCAACCGGGTGGTCGATAAGCTCGGTGTATGAGGCCGTCTGAAAAGTGATCGCCGAGGTTTGGGGCAGGGTGGTGGCTATCTGCCATGTGTGCGGCAGGGTAGGAAATTCGACTTGGTGCGGTTGTTGCTCTTGTCCGTGTACTTTTAAGAATAGGCACGCGCCGTCGAAAAAGCCACGCTCGGTGCTGAGGAACGAGCCGCGAACTGATAAGTCGAATGCGTAAACAGTGTAGTAAATTTCCCACGCTCCACTGAGAGCAGGGGTTTGCCAATGGTTTTTGCTGGTTTGTGTCAGCGGCTGGGCTTTGCCGTTGCAGTGCGCGTTGATGTGTGTGATGTGGCGGGCAAAGTCACGGATGAGGTAGCTGCCGGGAACCCAGTTTGGTAGGCTGATTTCTGTTTCAGAATCATTGGTTTGAGTGAATGATAAGGTGATGTGCCATTCATGAGACAGAAAGTTGGGAGTAATTTCGTAATTAATCATGGCTATTGGTTAATTTGCTAAAGTTTATTAAGAATAGGGGGTTTAAAGGGTAGGCTTAATCTATATCAATAAAACTGTATGAAAAAGGGGGCTTGAAAAAATACCATGTCCGATTTAATGCGTATGTTTTAATAATTTATTGATTATAAAAGAAATGAATTTATGTCTTGCTAAATATTTTATGCAATGTGGAATGTAATTTTGCTTGGCATGTTGTGGTGTCTATGTTAAATTTAGAAAAATTTGAGCCTTGGCCGTATTGCGTTTTTCGTAAATGCAGGGGTTGGGGTGAGATAAAAATTTTTTATACCCATAATTTATGGAGACTTCCAT
>NZ_CATNVN010000103.1:0-6469 GCF_951230505.1 uncultured Neisseria sp. | reverse complement strand
CGACGATATTCCTTTTTAATCATTGAACAAATACAAAAGGCCGTCTGAAAAATAACTTTCAGACGGCCTTTTATTTGAATATATCTACGCTTTTAAGATTTTCCGGCTTTATCTCCGATTTTGCTTTCTTTGCCTTGAATCAGGTTTTGAATATTGCTTTTATGGCGGTACAACACCAATGCGGCAATGAATACGGTTGCCCATGCCCAAGAGGCGTGTGGCATCATGAAGAAGGCGAAGATGGGTGCGCAGACGGTGGCGACCAGTGCGGCGAGGGAGGATACTTTGAAACCGAATGCCATGACCAGCCAAATCAAGGCGCAGAGCAGGGCGGTTGCGGGGGAGAGGGCGAGCAAGACGCCTAATGCGGTGGCTACGCCTTTGCCGCCTTTAAAATTGAAAAATATTGGCCACATATGGCCGACCAATGCGGCAATCGCGACCAGGGCTATCGTCGCATCGGACAAATTTAAAGCATCTTGCAGGCAGCGCGCCAAGATGACGGCAACCAAGCCTTTTACTGCATCGCCGAGCAGGGTCAGTGCTGCCGCTTTTTTCTTACCGCTGCGCAAGACGTTGGTGGCACCGGGGTTGCCGGAGCCGTAAGTGCGCGGATCATCCATGCCGTAATATTTTGATACGATGACGGCAAAAGACAGGGAGCCGATAAGATAGGCGGCAATAATGGCGAGTACATTGAACATTTTGGGTGCTTTACTTAAAATGGGAACGGTTATTCTATCAAAAAAACGGACAGGCAAATGGATAAAATCTTTTTGTACGGCATGAAGGCCGATACTTTAATCGGCGTATATGATTGGGAACGCGAGCGTAAACAGACTTTGATTTTGGATTTGGAAATCAGTGTTCCCGAGCGTACCGGCACGAGCGACGATATCGGCGACACCATTCATTATGGCGAAGTATGCGAAGTCGTACGCCGCAGCCTTGCCGAACAGGATTTTTTACTGCTGGAAACTTTGGCGGAACATATCGCCCAATTGATTTTAAATGATTTTGGTGCGGCCAAAGTGCGTGTCCGTATTGTGAAACCGGGTATCTTGCCAGATGTGGCCCAGGTCGGTATTGAGATTGAACGCACTCGGGAATAACCATAAATATATAAATTTTTAGTTTTAAATAAAAAAGAAAACGTCATGATTGAACAAATATTGGGAAGTATGTCAGGTATATTTTGGATTTTTCTGATCATTATTCCTTTGCTTTTATTAAAAGCACTGTTGAAAAATCCTAAAATAAAGGGAAGTATGGGAGAAATAGCAGTTCGTTCTGTAATTGGAAAAATTTAGATGAGAAAACTTATTCTGAGTTTCACGATTTAATTATTCCATCTCGAGATGGTACGACACAAATTGATCATATTTATGTCTCAATTTTTGGGATATTTGTGATAGAAACTAAAAATTACACAGGTTGGATTTTTGGTAGTGAAAAGCAATCTAAATGGACGCAAATCATCTATAAACAGAAACATTATTTTCAAAACCCGTTGCGTCAGAATTATGCTCATATCAAAGCATTGTCAGAACTATTGCAATTTCCTGAGGAGAAGTTTCATTCAATGGTAGTTTTCTTAGGTGATTGTGAGTTGAAATCGAAAATGCCACCAAATGTTTGCCGTATTAGGCAGGCGGCGGCTTATATTAAGAATTTTCAGATGGCCTTATTGCTTCCTCATGAGGTAGAGGCAATAGTTGCTGTATTGTCTTCAAGTGACTACCAAGCAAATAGTGAAAAGCTGCGAACACATACGGAGCGTTTGCAACAACGACATCAGCGGTAACTATTAGAAAAGGCATCCTCTGAGTTTATTTCTGTAAAATTTCAGACGGCCTTTAATATTTAATAATTTGGAAATGAGGTAAAAAATGGATTTGAAAGAAACTAAATTAAGCAGTGAGCCAATCTACGAAGGTTCTTTTGTTACCATCAGCCGCGATCGGGTTCGCCTGCCCAACGGCAATGAAAGCCAACGGGTTGTGATCCGTCATCCGGGTGCTGCGTGTGTATTGGCAGAAACGGAAGACGGCAAAGTTGTTTTGGTGCGCCAATGGCGTTATGCCGCCGATCAGGCGACGTTGGAATTGCCGGCGGGTAAATTGGATGTGGCGGACGAAGATCCTGCCGAATGCGCTTTGCGTGAGTTGGCGGAAGAAACGCCATATGTCGCCGACAGCGTCAAACTGTTGCACTCCTTTTACACTGCAGTCGGTTTTTGCGATGAAAAAATGTATCTCTACCAAGCGCAAGGCGTGCGTTTGGGCAGCGAGTTGAGCAATGATGAGGATGAAATTACAGAAACCGTCCTGATGAGCAAGGAAGAGGTGCGCAATGCATTGGCAAACGATGAAATCAAAGATGGTAAGACTTTGATTGGTTTGCAGTATTGGTTGACTCAGAATTGATATGTTAAGTAGAAAATCCTTGATAGATTTCTGAATACTTGAGCCTGATATTTGATAATAAGGTTTTCATACAAACAAGGCCGTCTGAAAAAGCTTTCAGACGGCCTTGTTTTATTTTGTAGCCGGATTTTAGCCTAATAAAGCCGGTGCAAACCGTGTGATTGTATCGCGTAAAACGATGAGTTTGCCGTGGAAGAAATGGGACGAACCGGCAATGGTCACAACAGGCAGGCCTTGTGGTTCTGCCCATGTCAGGGCTTTGTTGATTTCGACGACTTCGTCTTCCGCGCCATGAATCATCAATGTTTTGGCGACATCGGGAACGTCGGATGGTTCCGGTCGGTCGGTGTAGTGATGGACGGCTGCGCCCATCAGCAACAGTAAATCAGGCGTGCGTTCTTGGGCGGCAAAGGTGGAAACGTAGCCGCCGAATGAGAAACCGGCCAGGACGAATTGCGGTGCATCAGGATGTTGCGCGCGGGCGTAGTCGATAACGGCAATACAGTCTTGCGTTTCGCCACGGCCGTAGTCGTGTTCTCCTTCGCTATTGCCTACGCCGCGCAAATTGGGCAGGTAGCAATGGAAACCGAGCTGGCTGAGGGCTTTGGCGGCGGTCTGGATGACTTTGTTGGTATTGGTACCGCCTTGCAGGGGATTGGGGTGGTTGATGACGGCAACGCCGCGGGCGGATTCTTGTGTGCTTGGCAGGTAGATGGTTTCCAGCAAACCGGCCGGGCCGGGGATTTGAATGATGTCGGGTTTGAGCATGAGTGTGTCCTTGTTTGTTTTTTCAGACGGCATGAAGCGGTTTACAGATAAAAATTCTTGCCGTTGTTTTGATTGTTGGCTTTCAAATCAGCAAGCATCCGTTTGAAGTCCAAGCCGTATTTTTCGCTTAATTTTTCTGCACGTTTTTTCAGGTTGTCGAGATTTTGTTCTTTAGGGCTGCTTTGGAACGCCATGACCGCTACGTTACCGTGGCTTTCGGCAGGCAGCTCGAGCACGCGGCCGTCAAAGACGTTGAGCAGGCGTTCGACAAAGCGTTGATAACGCTGGTCGCCGCTCCACCAGTTGGTGACAAATACACCGTCTGGAGAGAGGGCGTTGCGGCAGTCTTGGAAGAAGGGCTCTTCCACTAAAGCATCGATAATCTGTTCGCCGTCAAAACCATCTACCAAAATCACATCAGTATTGTGGCGGAACACTTTAATATATTCCGCGCCATCTGCCTCGATAATTTCAAAATTTTCGCCTTCGTGCGGCAATTCAAATAGGCTGCGCGCCACGGCGATGACTTGCGGATTGATGTCAATGGCGGTTTGCTTGGTATCGGGCAGGTAGCTGTCTATCCAACGGGCAAACGAGCCGCCGCCCAAGCCGATTTGGGTGATGTGTTTGGGCGGGGTTTCTGCAAACAGCAGCCAACCCATCATGGCGCGGCTGTACGACAACACCAGCTCGGACGGATGATCGACATTCATGGAGCTTTGAATGGTGTCGCTGCCCAGGTGCAGGGAACGGATATTGCCTTCTTCGGAAATGCCGACTTCGGGCAGATGGGATTTGGCTGGGCGTAGGCGGCGGTAAGGATGGCGGGGCGGCATGGGCAAAGACGGAAAGATGTAGAAGGTGTTATTTTAACAGAAACCATGATGTTTTGCGCTGGAGCGGTTTTCAGACGGCCTTTGAGCGTGTTGAATTAAGAGGTAAGGTATTATTTAATTTTCTTTAAAATCATTGGTTTTTATAATTTCATGAGTAACTTTGTTTTAAAATGCTTGCCAAGATGGGAACTTATCGGCATAATGCCGACTTCCTTGCCGGTATAGCTCAGTTGGTAGAGCACCTGACTTGTAATCAGGGGGTCCCGAGTTCGACTCTTGGTGCCGGCACCAGTTAAAGACTGATGGTGCCGCAAGGCATTTCAGTAAGCCGGTATAGCTCAGTTGGTAGAGCACCTGACTTGTAATCAGGGGGTCCCGAGTTCGACTCTTGGTGCCGGCACCAATTAAAAGCCCGATTGTGAAAGCAGTCGGGCTTTTTGCTTATGCTTTGATATTTTAAAAGCAGACCTTATAATACCGCGTTTCCATTTATAACAAAGGGCTGCCCGTCGGGCAGAACACACAACACCATGATTACCGTAAACACTTTGCAAAAAATGAAAGCAGAGGGCGAGAAAATCGCCATGCTGACCGCTTATGAATCCAGCTTTGCCGCGCTAATGGACAATGCCGGCGTAGATGTACTGCTGGTCGGCGATTCTTTGGGCATGGCGGTGCAAGGTCGTCAGTCCACTTTGCCGGTGAGCTTGCAGGATATGTGCTACCACACTGAATGCGTGGCTCGCGGCACTCAAAATGCAATGATTGTCAGCGACTTGCCGTTTGGCGCGTATCAGCAGAGCAAAGAGCAGGCATTTGCGGCGGCGGCCGAATTGATGGCGGCCGGCGCGCATATGGTCAAACTCGAAGGCGGCGTCTGGATGGCGGAGACCACTGAATTTCTGCAAATGCGCGGCATTCCTGTTTGCGCGCACATCGGCCTGACCCCGCAATCCGTGTTTGCATTCGGCGGCTATAAAGTTCAAGGCCGCGGCGATAAGGCGGAAGCGTTGCTTAACGACGCCAAAGCGCATGATGCGGCAGGTGCGGCAATCGTATTGATGGAATGCGTTCCTGCAGAGTTGGCGAAAAAAGTAACCGAAACCGTTTCTTGCCCGACCATCGGTATTGGCGCAGGCGTGGATTGCGACGGTCAGGTTTTGGTGATGCACGATATGCTCGGCATTTTCCCCGGTAAAACCGCCAAATTCGTGAAGAACTTTATGCAGGGCAAAGACAGCGTTCAAGCTGCGGTCAAAGCCTATGTGGACGAAGTCAAAGCAAAAACGTTCCCTTCTGTCGAACATACGTTTGCCGGATAAAATAAATTCCAGGCCGTCTGAAACTTATTTCAGACGGCCTTTTTAATGAATAAAAGCGTATAATCGGCGCGTGATTTCCGTTGATGAAACGGCGGAAAAGATAAAGGATTTTTCAAACCATGCAAATCATTCATACGATTAAAGAATTGCGCGAGTGGCGCAAAACTGCCGGAAAAGTGGCATTTGTGCCGACCATGGGCAATCTGCACGAAGGCCATCTTGCGCTGGTGCGCGAAGCGAAAAAACGTGCCGATAACGTTGTAGTCAGTATTTTTGTCAACCGCCTGCAATTCGGACAAGGCGAAGATTTCGACAAATATCCGCGCACTTTGCAGCAAGATGCCGACAAATTGGCAGGCGAGGGCGTTGCCGTCGTGTTCGCGCCTGATGAAAAAGAGCTGTATCCGAATGTGGAACAGCGTTTTAATGTTGAGCCTCCACACCTGCAAAACGAATTGTGCGGTAAATTCCGCCCAGGTCATTTCCGCGGCGTTGCGACCGTTGTAACCAAATTGTTCAACATTGTTCAACCCGATACCGCCTGTTTCGGCAAAAAAGACTATCAGCAGCTGGCGATTATCAAAGGCTTTGTCGAAGACTTGAATTTCAATATCGAAATCGTCCCGGTCGATACCGGCCGCGCTTCAGACGGCCTGGCACTTTCCAGCCGCAACCAATATTTGAGCGAAGCAGAGCGCGCAGAAGCGCCCCGCCTCTATCAAGAGTTGCAAAACATTGCCGCCGCCCTGAAAAACGGCAATCTGGATTACGCCCAGCTTGAGGCTGAATGTATCCGCCGTTTAACCGATGCCGGCTGGGTGGTTGATTACGTTGAAATCCGCCATGCACACAGCTTGGCAGTAGCTCATGTCGGCGATAAAGAATTGGTGGTGCTTGCCGCCGCCCGTTTGGGTACCACGCGCCTGATTGATAATTTGGAAGTGGCTTTGGCTTAAAACCAAGCTGCTGTTAAAGGCCGTCTGAAACCTGTTTTTCAGACGGCCTTTTGTTACAATAACGCTTTTGCGTTTCTAAGGCTTTTCCATGTCTAAACCCACCGTCTCCCCGATGATGCAGCAGTATCTCGCCATCAAATCGCAACACGCCGACAAGCTGG
>NZ_CATNVN010000102.1:0-6642 GCF_951230505.1 uncultured Neisseria sp. | reverse complement strand
GGTAGTATGAACGGCGCCGGATACCAAGCCGTCCACGTCGTTTTGCGCCATCATCATGGTGCCGAGGACGACGGTGTCTTGCAGTTGTTTGCGTGCATCTTCAGGAGTCAGGCCTTTGGATTTGCGCAATTCGCACATCGGCTCGACGTATTGCTCAACCAAAGAAGCAGGATCGATGATTTCCAAAGAATCAGGTAGGGAGATGCCACGCTCTTTCGCTACGGCTTCAACCTCTTCGCGGGTAGCCAACAGTACGCAACGGGCGATGCCTTTTTCGTGACAGATAGCGGCGGCAGCGACGGTACGCGGTTCTGCACCTTCAGGCAGAACGATGCGCATATCGGCTTTGCGTGCGAAATCGATCAGGTTGTAACGGAATTGGGCTGGAGACAGGCGTTTGGCTTCGCGTTTGGCCAAAGCGGATACGTCTTGTAGTTTGTCGCTGGAGCCGAAGAAAGTCAGGCCGGTTTGCTCGGCAACTTGTGCGCCTAAAGCAGCGGCTGCGCCGTCAATGATAAAGCCTTCCAATAAGCCTGGGGAGTTGGTGTAGAGCTGTTTGGTGAGGTTTAATTGTTGGGCAATGGCGGCTGCGTCGGTGTTGTCGGATTTCAGCGCCAATACAACGCCTGCGTCCAAAGATAACGCCAATTCGACGTTTTTGCCTGCCAAGAACAATTTGTCCGCATCAGGAGTGATGCCTTCGATAACGAGGTTATCTGCGTTCAATGCTGCAACTTTACCGACAAGCGCGTCGAACCAGTCGTCGCTTTTGCCTTGAGCCAACAGGGCTTCTGTAGTGGAGTCAACGGCTTGGAAAACTTGCGCATTCAATGCCGCTGCAAATGCTTTTGCCGCTGCATCGGCGCTCAGGCCGGTAGATACCGGTGCGATCAGGATTTTTGCCATTTTGTGTCCTCTCTTTCGGTGATTGTAGAAGGGTGTTGCTGTGGCGCAGCTGGTGCTGCATTTTATCACTTTGGGATAACATATACACGGTCATATTGACATATGTCATCAGGCCGTCTGAAAAGTATAAACGCAATGGACCAAATCCATCAATCCCCCATTGCCGCCAAAAGCTCGGCTTGATGTTCGGCAATCAGGGCATTGGTAATTTCTTCTAAGTCGCCGTCCATCACAAAATCCAGTTTGTGCAGGGTAAGGTTGATGCGGTGGTCGGTCACGCGGCCTTGTGGGTAGTTGTAGGTGCGGATGCGTTCGCTGCGGTCGCCGCTGCCGATCAGGGATTTGCGTTCGGCGGCTTCTTTGGCTTGGGCTTCGCGTTTTTGTGCATCGTTTAAGCGGGCGGCGAGGACTTTCATCGCCTGCGCCTTGTTAGCGTGTTGGCTACGGCCGTCTTGGCATTCGACCACCATACCTGTCGGCAAGTGGGTAATGCGGACGGCGGAGTCAGTTTTGTTGATGTGCTGACCGCCGGCACCGGATGCGCGGAAGGTATCGATGCGCAGGTCGGCGGGGTTCAATTCGATGTCTTCGAGTTCGTCCGCTTCGGGCATGACGGCGACGGTGCAGGCGGAGGTATGGATACGGCCTTGGCTTTCGGTGGCAGGGACGCGTTGCACGCGGTGGCCGCCGGATTCAAATTTCAGACGGCTGTACGCCCCGAGTCCGATAATGCGGGCTATGACTTCTTTATAGCCGCCCAATTCGCTTTCGTTGGCGGAAACGATTTCAACCTGCCAGCGGTTGCGCTCGGCGTAGCGGCTGTACATACGCAGCAAATCGCCTGCAAACAGCGCGGCTTCGTCGCCACCGGTACCGGCGCGTACCTCGATAAAGATATTTTTATCGTCGTCGGCATCTTTTGGCAGCAGCAGTTTTTGCAATTCGGTATCGAGTTCGTCGATTTTGGCTTTTGCCGCTTCGATTTCTTCGGCGGCAAAGTCTTTCATTTCAGGGTCGGACAGCATTTCTTCGGCATCCGCCAAGTCGCTTTGTGCAAGTTGATAGTTTTGAAAGACTTCGACGACGGGGGTCAGTTCGGCGTGTTCGCGTGTGAGTTTGCGGTAGTTGTCCATGTCGGACGTGGCTTCAGGCTGACCGAGCAGGTGCGTGACTTCTTCCAGTCGGTCGCTGAGTTGTTGTAGTTTTTCTAAAATAGACGGCTTCATAAATTTTCCAAAATACGGATGCCGTCGAGTGGTCTGCAACGGCGAAATAAGGCGTTATTATAATGGGTTTGAATGAAAATTCAAAAAGATATGATGGATTGGAAAGGCCGTCTGAAACCTGTTTTGAAGTTTCAGACGGCCTTTTTTCATATGTGCTTATTTAGGCGCAGCCAAGATGCCTGTTTGGTTCAGCAGGAACAAAACGGTAAAGCCGGTCAAATAAATCAAACCGATAATGGCGAGGAAGTTCATGCCCATGGTCAGTTTGTGGCGTTTGTCGCCTTTGACGAGGCGGTAGTTCAGCCAAGCGAACACAGGGGCGGCAACGAAGGCGGTAATCATGGCGAATTTGAGCAGTTCCGCCATCGCGCTGTTGAACCAGAAAATTACGGCCAAGCCTGAGCCTGCAACCCAGACGTTCCAAGCAAACAATTCGACATTGCCGGTTTTGTCTTTGCCGCGCAGCAGGCGTACCGGTTCGGCAATCGCGCGGGCGTAGCCGTCCACTACGGTAATGGTGGTGCCGTACATGCAGGCGAAAGCAATAAATGCCACTAATGGACGAGACCAGTCGCCGATGGTAACGGCGTACATATTAATCAGTTGGCCAACATATTTGCCGCCCGCCATTTGCACTTCCTCGCCGTTGCCGTATTGTACATATGCACCCAAGGCGAGGAAAACGACCGCCAAAATCGCGCTGGTAATGTAGCCGACGTTGAAGTCAAAAATGCCGTCGCGGTAGCTGGAAGGGTTGATGCGTTGTTTTTCAGTAACCCACAAAGAGTTGATGGCGGAAATTTCAATCGGTGCAGGCATCCAGCCCATCAGCGCGATGAGGAAGCCCAAGCCTGCCAGTGTCCACGGGGTAGGCTCGATAAAGTCGGGTTTCATCTGCATGCCGCGAGACATGGCCACGGCTGCTGCGGCGACGGTGGCGATGGTCAGGCTGACGATGATGATTTTGGAAACGTTGTCCAATGCTTTATAGCGGCCGCTTGCCAAAATCAGCAGGCAGGAAACCATAATCATGACGGACACCATGCCGGCATCGAAAGTCAGCGACGGGATCGCCATTTTGACGATGGCGGCGGTAACGATGGCGACCGCACCGGCATTAATCGTTGCCGATGCAATACACAAAATCAAAAATACCCACAAATAAACGCGACTTTTTTCGGCATAGCCCTCAATCAGGCTTTTGCCCGTGTCCAGCGTGTAATGTGCGCTGAAGCGGAAAAATGGGTATTTGAACAGGTTGGTCAGAATAATAATCAACGCAAGCTGCCAGCCGTAAAGTGCGCCTGCCTGCGTGGAGGCAATCAGGTGCGAGCCGCCGACTGCCGCCGAAGCCATCATGATACCCGGGCCGAGAGCATTGATTTTGCTCTTCCAGGTGGAAGCGTGTGTATGTTGTTCAGCCATAATTAGTTTCCGTCTTTTTCAGACGACCTTATTATCAAAAAAAAGCATATTTTAACGTAAATAAAAAGTTTGCCCAATAATATGCGTAATACTTTTTATCAATCAAAGGGAAAATACGGTGTTAAAAAGCCGAGATGACGGAGTGAACGATATTTTGTGCCAAAAACATTTTTTCAGACGGCCTTGTATCGCTTTTTATTCATGAATATGGGGTAGGGAGGGCTGAGTGTGTCCGTTTGGAAACGGAACGGCTGAACGAGGCTTTTTGATGCCTTGAGGTCGGCATATTAAGGGGAAGTATGGAGCAGGGAATCCACGTTTTGCTCGGTTATTTTAGCCAGTTGTGCCAGCGGTACGCCGCGCAATTCGGCGGCAATTTCGGCGATACGGCGGATGTTGGCCGGGGTATTGGTTTCGTGGTCGAGCATAAAGGGGCTGTCGGTTTCGAGAACGAAATCCGTGTCGTCTAAGGCTTGTAAGGCGGTACGGACTTTTTTTGCATTGGGATTGAGCAGCAGCGAGCCTATGCCGATTTTGAAGCCGAGTTTCACCAAAATCCGCGCTTCTTCTGCGCTGCCGGAGAAGGCGTGAACAATACCGCCTCGTGTGAAACCGGCGGTTTTGACGGCGGCGGCAATGGCGGCGGTGGCTTTCAGATTATGGATGATGACGCGGCGGTTGAGGTGTCGGGCGAGGATAAGTTGGCGGATAAAGACGTCGGTTTGTGTGTCGCGTTGCGCTTGGGTTTGCTCTTTGTCATAAAAATCCAAGCCGATTTCGCCAACCCATGCTTGCGGATGCCGGATTAATTCTTTCTCTAACTCTTGGAATGCCGCTTCGTTGAGGCCATCTGAAAACCACGGATGAATGCCCAAAGCAATATGGATGTTTTCAGACGGCCTTTCCAACTGCGCAACTGCCTGCCAATCATTGGGAGATGTAGCCGGTACGATAAAACGCACCACGCCGGCGGCTTGCGCTTCGGTAAGCACGGCAGGCAGCGTATCGGCAAGTTTGGGATCGGCAAGATGGCAGTGGGTGTCGGTGAAAGTCATATTTAATGGCGGTTACAGCAGATTTAATTGTCGCAATTCTTGTTGCACCTTATCTGCATTCCAGTCATGAGATACGGCGAGGGTCATCAGCGCAGTGGCAGTTTCGAGATTGCATTTGCCGCCGTTGATGATGCCTGCCTGACGTAAAGCATCTCCTTGGGCATAGACGGCGGCGGCGCAACCTTGCGGCACTTGGCTGATGTTGAGCAGCAATTTGCCTTGTTGCGTAAAGGCTTGGACGGCTCGGACAAACGCATCGTTGCTTGGCGCATTGCCGTGGCCGTAGCTTTGCAGAATCAGGGCTTGAGTGGAAAGTTGGGGCAGGCCGTCTGAAAGTTCTTGCGCGGCATAACCGGGAATCAGCGTGCGGACGGAAACTTTGGCTTCAGGATTTGGAAGACGCGGTTTGAGGCCGTCTGAATGTTGGGTCGGGGCAATATGGATATTGTGCCAACCTTTGTTTTCCTCCCATTCGGCGAGTGCGCCAAAATGCAGGTTGTCAAAACCTGCGGAGGTCTCGGTGCTGACCTTGCTGCTGCCGACGGCGGAGAAGAGTTTGCCGTCAAAGGCAATGGCCACTTGTTTGAGCTTGAGCGAGAAGGCGGAAACGGCGGTGGCAAGGTTGCGCGGCGCATCGCTGTTGGCGGCATCGTAAGGCCATTGCGATCCGGTCAGGATAACGGGTTTGTCTAAGCCTTGCAGCGAAAGGGCGAAGAGGTTGGCAGTGTATGCCATGGTATCCGTACCGTGTAGCACCAAAATGCCGTCATAGTCAGGCAGTTTGGCAATAATAAGCTCCAGCCAGTTGCGTTGGTTTTGCAGCGTTACCGCGGAAGAGTCGATGAGCGGCTGACAAACGTGCCATTCGAAATCAAGGCCGTCTGAAAAGGGGGCAAGGGCTTTATCGACGAGAGCGGTGTCGGGATGTAGGCCGGCGCTGCTTTGGGTCATGCCGATAGTGCCGCCGGTGTAGAGGACGAAGATTTTTTGTTTCATGGTGTTTTGGGTCAATGATAGAGGCCGTCTGAAAGCGGAAAAATGTTTCAGACGGCCTGGAATGGTTTATTGATTGGCTTGTTTTTTAGCTTTTGCGGCGCGTTTTTCTTGCAGTTTTTCACGGAAGAAGGTATGGCGTCGGTGTTTTCTCCACCAAATCCAGCCGATGATGACTGCGCCGATGCCCAGTACGGTAAAGATACCTGATTGCAGGCTGTGCATTTTTTTCATCAGCCAGTCGGTATTGCGTGCGCCGTATTCGCCCAGATAAATCCAAACCGGAACGGAAATCAGCGCGGCCAAGCCGTCCATCAGGATAAAGCGCAGGTAGGAAACCTTACGGCTGATACCAGCGGTCACGAAAACGGCAGTACGCAGGCCGGGCAGGAAACGGGCGACGAATAAAACCCAGTTGCCGTATTTGTCGAATTTTTCCTGTACTTGGGCATAGCGTTTGGGTGTCATCACGCGCGCAATCGGTTTGAATTTAAGGATTTTTTGTCCCCAAATCCGGCCGGCCGCAAACATAAAGCCGTCGCCTACCAATACGCCGAGCATGCCGACGGCAAACATAATATGCGAGTTGGTATAACCCAGGCCGGAAATCACACCGCCGGTTACCAGCGTCAAATCTTCAGGAATCGGCACGCCGAAGCCGCAAATAACCAAAACGAAAAACACGGCCGCATAGCCGTATTCAACGAAAAAAGATTCTAAAATTGCAAACATGGCCGCCGTCCCACGATAAATATTGATTAATGATTGGATTAAGTTGGAATTTTACCAAAGATAAGGCTGTCTGAAAGCAATCACAAGCAGATATTGTTTAAATTTGACGGTAGTTTGCAAAAAAAAACTTGAAATTCGGACGTGGAAAGTTGGGATTTGAACAGATTTGGCAGGTACAATAGCTGCTGGTTTATCTTTCAAACCCGAAATGGCGGTCTGCTTTCAGACGGCCTGTTCAGGAAAATGAAATCATGAAATACAGAGATCTGCGAGAATTTATCGCCGGATTGGAAGCTGATGGCAAA
>NZ_CATNVN010000101.1:0-6791 GCF_951230505.1 uncultured Neisseria sp. | reverse complement strand
TTTGAATTTCGGGTGTAAACCGGCATAAGTATTGACGGCATAAACGAGGTTTTTGCACTCGACTCTGCCATTAGGTGTATGAACCAGCCAGCCGTTATCGCATGGCTCGATACGCGTCATCGGGGATTGCTCAAAAAGTTGTGCGCCTGCATCGGCTGCCGCTTTGGCAATGCCTAGGGTGTAATTGAGCGGGTGTAAGTGGCCGGATAAAGGATCAAATTGCGCGCCTTGATACATATCGCTGGCAAGTTGCTGCTTCAGCGTGGCTTTATCCCAAAGCTGGTAATGGCTTGCGCCATAATGTTTTTGGGCGTGTTCGTGCCATTGTTGCAACTCTTCCCAATGCTGAGGACGTACGGCGACGGTAGCGTAGCCGCGTTGCCAATCGCATTGGATATTGTGTTTTTGAATGCGCGAGTCAACCAGTTCAACGGCTTGTAGGGATTGCTGCCAGAACCATTGGGCTTGTTCCAAACCGACTTGTTTTTCGATTTCTTCCATGCCGCAGGCAAAGTCGCTGATGACTTGTCCGCCGCTGCGACCTGATGCGCCGAAACCGATACGGGCGGCTTCAAGTACGATGACTTCATGGCCGTTTTCGGCAAGCGGTAGGGCGGTGCATAAGCCGGACAGACCGCCGCCGATAACGCAGGTTTCAGTTTTCAGATGGCCTTCAAGCGTCGGATAAGACGGATGGGGATTGGCCGTGCTGACATAGTAGGAAGGAAGGTATTCTTTGAAGCTGGGATTAATCATGATTTGAGCTTTAGGTTGTGGTTTTCACTTCATTGAAATTGGTTTTCAGACGGCCTGGAATGTGGGTTTGGGTTCAGGCCGTCTGAAAAGATAAGATGCAGTTAATAAAACAGGCTGTTCCGACGCTTTATCGGACAGCCTGTCTGCATATTAGGCGGCTTTCTCGGCTGCCAATTTTTCTTGGCGGTAGGCTTCGGCAGCCTCGCGTTCCCGTTTGGTTGCCTGACGCATCATCCAGTAGTTGACGACAATCACCAGCGTACCGATGATACCGATCAGGATGGTTGCCAAAACGTTCATTTGAGGGTCAAGGCCGAGTTTGATTTTGGAGAAAATCACTTGCGGCAATGTCGATGAACCCGGGCCTGACAGGAAGGAGGTAATCACCAAGTCGTCCAAAGACAGGGTAATGCCCAAGAGGAAGCCGGAAGCGATCGCAGGGGCAATCAGCGGCAGGGTAATCACGAAGAAAATCTTCAGCGGACGGGCACCCAAGTCCATTGCAGCTTCTTCCAAGGATTGATCCAATTCCACCAAGCGCGAGCGGATAATGACGGTAATGTACGCCATGCAAAGCGTGGTGTGGCCGAGGAAGATGGTGAAGAAACCGCGATCGAAGTAGAGCGATTGCAGCAATTCGCTGCTTTGCAGGAACATTTGTACCTGAATAATCAGCAGCAGCATGGACAAACCGGTAATCACATCAGGCATTACCATAGGCGCGGAAATCATACCGGCAAACAGGGTGCTGCCTCGGAAGCGTTTGATACGCGCCATGGCGTAACCAGCCAATGTGCCGAGTGCCACGGCGGCAAGTGAGGAAACGATGGCGATACGCAATGACAGCCAGGCCGCTTCCAAGATGGTGTCGTTTTCCATCAATGCGCCGTACCATTTGGTTGAAAAACCGCCCCAAACGGTAACCAGTTTGGATTCATTGAAAGAATAGATGACCAAAACCACCAGCGGAATATAGAGGAATGCCAGCGAGAGCAGGAGCATCAGTTTCAAGAACCAGGATAATTTGGTTTTCTGCATTATTTGCCTCCTTCTTCCAATTCGCGGTTTTCATAGTGCTGGAACAGGGCAATCGGTACAACCAGCAGGGCAACCATGACGACGGCGACGGCAGAAGCCAGCGGCCAGTTGTTTTGGTCGAAGAATGCCTGCCACAATACTTTACCAATCATCAGGTTTTCAGAACCGCCCACCAATTCAGGAATCACAAATTCACCGACGGCCGGAACAAAGACCAGCATAGAGCCAGCGATGATGCCTGTTTTGGATAAAGGCAGGGTAATGGTAAAGAACGATTTGATCGGACCTGCGCCCAAGTCGGAAGCAGCTTCGAGCAGACGGTTGTCCAGTTTTACCAGTTGTGTGTACAGCGGCAAAATCATAAACGGCAGATAGGCGTAAACCATCACCAAATTCAGCGAGAAAGCATTGTAGAACAGGTCTAAAGGCTCGCTGATGATTCCATATTTGATTAAGAAATTGTTGATGATGCCGTTGTGACCCAATAAGCCCATCCATGCGTAAACACGCAACAGGAAAGAGGTCCAGAAAGGCAGCATGATTGCCAACAGCAGGCCGTTGCGCGCAGCCGGATTGGCGCGTGAGATGGCATAAGCGGTCGGGTAACCAATCAACAGGCAGATGATGGTCGTCGTCAGCGCAGTCTTAATCGAAGACCAGTAGGTCATCAGATAGATATTGCTGTTTTCACTGTCGCCAAAAGGATTGAGTGTATTCCAAAAATTTTGGAAGATGTCGGCGTAGTTCTGATAGCTGATGGCAATGTTCAGACGGCCTAAGTCTTCATCAATCGTTGTCAGCGGCGTAAATGGCGGAATAGCGATTTCTTGTTCGGCAAAGCTGATTTTCAATACGATGGCGAACGGAATCAGAAACAGAATCAAAAGCCAAATATACGGCACGGCAATCACTGCACGCTGTCCAGGACGGCGAAACAGTTTCTTTTTCAGTTTTTTAAGGTCCATTGCATTTCCCTCAAATTAACTGTACAGAGGTGTCGGTTGGTTTTCAGGCCAGCTGATATAGACGGTCTCGTCCCAAGTCGGCGGCGTAATGTTGCGTACATACCAATAAGGTGCGGGAACTTGGCTCTTAACGACACGGCCGTTGGCGAGTTTGATGTGGTAAATCGCGAAGCTGCCCAGATAGGCAATTTCTTTAACCGTGCCTTGGGCCCAGTTGTGCGCGCCCAAGTGTTCCGGTTTTTCTTTATGCAAATCAATGTCTTCAGGGCGGATGCTGATCCAAATTTCATGGTCGTTCGGAACGCCCAAGCCGTGGTCGATGCGGACGTGGTTTTCCAAACCGTCACATTTGACGATGGAGAAATCGGCGCGGTCGTCAACAACGACACCGTCAAAAATATTGGTTTCGCCGATAAATTCAGCAGTAAAGCGGCTGTTAGGGTAATCGTACACGTCGCTAGGCGTACCGACTTGGCGCAATTGGCCGTCGGACATAATGGCGATACGGGTAGCCATCGTCATTGCTTCTTCTTGGTCGTGGGTAACCATGATGCAGGTTACGCCGACTTGTTCCAGCGTGTTGACCAATTCCAGTTGGGTTTGTTGGCGCAGTTTTTTATCGAGTGCGCCCAAAGGTTCGTCAAGCAGCAGGATTTTAGGACGTTTCGCCAGGCTGCGCGCCAAAGCGATACGTTGTTGCTGGCCGCCGGAGAGTTGGTGCGGTTTGCGTTTGGCGTATTTGGTCATTTGCACCAGGCGCAACATTTCTTCGACGCGGGCATCGATTTCGCCTTTAGGCATTTTGTCTTGTTTCAGACCGAAAGCGATGTTTTGCTCAACGCTCATGTGCGGGAACAGGGCATAGCTTTGGAACATCATGTTGATTGGGCGTTCATACGGAGCAAGCTTGGTAATGTCTTGGCCGTCGAGAATGATTTTGCCCTGATTTGGGCTTTCCATGCCTGCCAACATGCGCAGCAGCGTAGATTTGCCACTGCCTGAACTGCCCAAAAGGGCAAAGATTTCGTGTTGATAGATGTCCAAGTCGATGTTATCGACAGCGTAATTGTCACCAAACTTTTTCACCAAGCCTTGGATTTGCAAATAAGGTTTGGCTGAAGACGCAGTGGTTGCGGTCATAATGGCAATACTCCAAAAAGAAAGACGAGTACCGGCAAAACGGATTTTCGAATGGGTGATAAAAAGCTGTTTGATTGCTGGCGGGAGTCGGACGGAGGCCGTCTGAAACTCTTGTAAAGCGCACGGGCAGCGTGGATAGAAAGCAATTTAAGCCTAACTTTTGCTTTCGGCAAACTCAATATTATATTAGCCTAAGCCTCATAGGGGCAATATGAAAATGCTTGTAGCGGCTGATTTGAAACAAATAGGAAAGGAAAGGCAGGCAGGGGAACAGGATAGCAAAAATGGGTAACGTTGTTTTTCTGCACAAAAGGGTTTAATTTATATTTAAATGTCTTAAAAAATAATTCAAGATAGAATAAAATACGCAAATTGCATTAATTTTAATAAAGTCGTGCGGATTGCGTTTTATGCGGGCAAGATGGTTTTGTTCTAAATAAAAACTAAATTCGCTATATGAATAAAAAGGGAAAACATGAGCATTAAAGAATGGCCTGAAGGGGAACGGCCGCGCGAGAAGCTCTTGGCGCACGGTGCGACGGCGTTGAGTGATGCGGAGTTGCTGGCGATTTTGTTGCGTGTCGGAACGCGCGGTATGAGTGCGGTTGATTTAGCGCGTTATTTGTTGAGTGAGTTTGGCAGCTTGGGGAAGCTGATGAGTGCGGATGCCAAAACACTCGCTGCTTATAAGGGCATGGGCTTGGCGAGCTATACTCAATTTGCAGTGGTCAAAGAAATCGGGCGGCGGATTTTGGGTGAAGATTTGCAGGAGCAGATTGTTCTGTCAAACCCGCAATCGGTTGCGGATTATCTGCGCCTGCATCTTGGGCATGAAAAAATCGAGGTCAGCGTTGCTTTGCTGCTCAACCGTCAAAATCAATTGATTGCGGTACGGGAATTGTCGCGCGGTACGGTGGCGGAAAACACGGTTTATATCCGTGAAATCGTCAAATTGGCATTGGATGAATATGCCGACAGTTTGATTTTGGCACACAATCATCCTGGCGGTTCGGCAATGCCGTCTGAATCTGATGTGCAGTTTACAGAGCGTTTGAAACAGGCTTTAAGTTTGGTTGATATTACGCTGTTGGACCATTTTATCGTGACGGCAAAAGAAACCTGCTCTTTGCGCGAACAGGGCTATATGTAAGGATGAATGTTCAGACGGCCTCGGTAGGATTCCGAGGCCGTCTGAAGGATTATTGCGCTACTTCGTCAGAAGATTCTTTCTTATAGACGATTTCTTCCGATTTTGGCTTTTCTTTGCTCTTTTCTTTTTCTTTGTCCTTGTCTTTTTTGCTGTCAGGAATGGCGGCATCAATCACTGCCCCCGTTCCTTTGACAACCAATTTTCCGGCAGTCAGGACGGTTGTGCAGCCAAATCGACAGCCGCGCCTACAACGCAGCCGTTAAGCGTCAGACAAAGGGCAAGTGCCGGAAGCAGGCGTTTTGTGCATCTCAATGGCTGCATCCGCAGTGTCCTTCGTGATGATGGTTGCATCCGAGTGCTTCTTGCCAAGCATCATCATCGCCGTCAAATTCTTCAACTTCATCAAATTCGCCGTTTTCTACCATGCTTACCAGCTCTTCCAAGCTTTCTGCGCCTTCTACCCAAAAGCAGGGAATATCGGGTGGTGTGTCAGGTGCAAGCAGTGCGGCTTGTTGGTCGTACCAAGCAATCCAGTAGCCGTTTTGCGTTTGTACGAATACGGCATCGGGATGGATGGTTTCGTTTTCAGTATTGACCAGCATTCTGGCAGCGATATCGGTTTGAAAAGGTAAGGTTTGCATGATGGTTTGAGAATGTAAGAAAAAAAGTATTGTAACATGGTAAAAACAAACGCACCGTCTGAGTCAGGCGGTGCGTTTATGTCTCGGCAACTTGGATGCGGACGGTTTAAGGTGTCGGCCGTACCGGGAATGTCATTTCGTCAAGATTATTTGTCGTCGTTAGCCAAAACGAAGCGGTAAATAGCTGCGCCAACTGCTGCGCCGGCAATAGGAGCCAACCAGAACAACCATAGTTGTTCAATAGCCCAGCCACCTTGGAACAAGGCAACGCCGGTAGAACGTGCAGGGTTAACGGAAGTATTGGTTACAGGAATGCTGATCAAGTGAATCAGGGTCAGACCCAGGCCGATGGCGATAGGGGCAAAGCCGGCCGGAGCCAGTTTGTCGGTAGAACCCATGATGATGATCAGGAAGAATGCGGTCAGTACGAATTCGATCAGCAAAGCAGCCATCATGTCGTAACCGTTAGGAGAGTGTTCGCCGAAACCGTTGCTGGCAAAGCCGGAGGCAACAGCATCAAAACCGGTTTTACCGGAAGCAATCAGATACAGAACGCCAGCAGCGGCAATCGCACCGATAACTTGGGATACGATGTAAGGCAACAGGTCTTTACCGTTGAAGCGACCACCGATGAAAAGGCCGACGGAAACGGCAGGGTTGAAGTGTCCGCCGGAAATGTGGCCAACGGCATAAGCCATGGTCAGTACGGTCAAGCCGAACGCCAAAGCGACACCGGCAAAGCCAATGCCGAGTTCAGGGTAAGCTGCTGCCAATACTGCGCTGCCGCAACCGCCGAATACCAGCCAGAAAGTGCCGAAAAATTCTGCAAAATATTTTTTCATTTGTTTTTCCTCGTAAAGGGTGGGGGTGTTGCCGAAGGCATGCATCATAATAATAATGCTTCTAATCGAAAAACAGATTTACCTGTTTTTTCCGGTCTTGACAAAAGGCCGTCTGAAAATGGTGACAAATGGATAGGGATATATCTTGCAGGTCGAGTTTTGTTTATTGAGGCTGGGTTTATTTAATAGCGAAGCAAATGCCGTTAATGCAAAAGCATTTGGTTTTGTTAGTAATATTATTTACAGATTATTCATTTAA
>NZ_CATNVN010000100.1:0-6850 GCF_951230505.1 uncultured Neisseria sp. | reverse complement strand
GTTTCTTGCAATTTTTGAGATTTTTCTTGGAAATCATTGGCAAATTTGAGCGAATCTTTATCTTTGCCGTTGATAGTCAGCTCAGAAGCATGTTTGCCTGCATAAATCATCATGTTGTTGGCAGCACTGCTGACTTGTAATGCACGATCCAGAACTGCTTTGATTTCAGGATCTTTGATGTCGAGGGCAGCTGCGCTCTGATGGAATTGTTCCAGTGCAGCAGTCAGTTTGTTCATCTGCTCCAAAGCTTCCTTTTCTTTATTTTGGTTAGCCAAGTTTTGCAATTCTAGGCCTAGCTGAGTAATTCTTTGAGCTTCTTCACCAGTGGTAAAGTGAATGAATTTTTGCAATTCGGCAAGACCGTCTGGAGATTTTTTATCGGAAATGACGATAGGTTCGGCCAGTTTAGGATCTGCTTCTGGGAATTCGCTCAGGGCTTTTTCGTATTTGTTGGCAGAGCTAGATTCGCTTTGGACAACTTGTTCTGCCGGTTTGTCGCTGCTGCCTTTATTACCGGAGTCGCCGCAGGCTACCAGTAGGGAAGCGGACAAGATCAGCATACCGAATTTATTTAATACGTTCATATTAGGATTCCTTCTTAAGTTAGGAGAAAATTGGGGGAAATTTGTTTTTATTGATGAGCGTAGATAATTGTTTGTACTTTTGTTCTATTTTATTACAGATTTGTTTATTTTTCTCAAATTAGGTTAAGTGGTATATTTTTGGAATTAAACGGCCAAGATGGGTGGTTGTGAAATATTGAACATATAATGAAATTAACAAGGGTAATAATAAGCCAGGATACACTGTTTTGAGCTAAAGTAGATTTTTTTATTAAGATGTTTTTGATTAATGCGAAAGGAATAAAAAAGGCCGTCTGAAACAATAAAGTTTCAGACGGCCTTTTTAATAGGCTGGAATTAGTTGCCTAAGTCGAATGCTTTGTGCAGAACGCGGGTAGCCAGTTCCATGTATTTTTCGTCAATCAGGACGGATACTTTGATTTCGGAAGTTGAAATCATTTGGATGTTGATGCCTTCTTCTGCGAGGGTGCGGAAGATTTTGGCGGCTACGCCGACGTGTGAACGCATACCCAAGCCGACTGCGGAGACTTTGCATACGGTGTCGTCGCCGTCGATGCAGGCGGCGCCGATGCTGTCTTGGCGTTGTTGCAGCAGTTCGATGGTTTGTTTGTAGTCGCCGCGTGGAACGGTGAAGGAGAAGTCGGTTGTGCCTTCGCTACCGACATTTTGGATGATCATGTCGACTTCGATGTTGGCATCGGCAACTGCGCCGAGGATTTGGTAGGCAACGCCGGGTTTGTCAGGTACGCCGCGTACGTTGATGCGTGCTTGGTTTTTGTCGAATGCGATACCGGTTACGGCTGCTCTTTCCATGTTGTCGTCCTCTTCAAAGGTAATCAGGGTGCCGTTGCCGCCATCTTGCAGGCTGCTGAGTACGCGCAGGCGCACTTTGTATTTTCCGGCGAATTCTACGGAGCGGATTTGTAAAACTTTTGAGCCGAGGCTGGCCAATTCGATCATTTCTTCGAATGTGATCGTGTCCATGCGGCGTGCTTCGGGTACGACGCGCGGGTCGGTGGTGTAAACGCCGTCTACGTCGGTATAAATTTGGCATTCGTCGGCTTTGAGGGCTGCGGCGATGGCAACGGCGGAGGTATCCGAACCGCCACGGCCGAGGGTTGAGATATTGCCTTCGCTGCTGATGCCTTGGAAACCGGCTACGATAACGACTTTACCGGCAGCCAAATCGGCACGCATTCTTTCGTCGTCGATATTTTCGATGCGGGCTTTGGTGTGGGAAGTGTCGGTTTGGAGGGCGACTTGCCAGCCGGTGTAGCTCTTGGCGTCAACGCCGATGTCTTTCAGGGCCATGGCCAGCAGGCCGATGGTCACTTGTTCGCCGGTAGCGAGAACGACGTCGAGTTCGCGCGGATCGGGATGCTCTTGCATTTCGTGCGCCAGTGCGACCAGTCGGTTGGTTTCGCCGCTCATGGCAGATACGACGACTACGATGTCGTGTCCTTCGGCGCGGGCTTTGGCGACACGTTTGGCTACGTTTTTGATGCGTTCGGGCGAGCCTACTGATGTGCCGCCGTATTTATGTACGATTAACGCCATGTTTCGTGCTTTCTTGTGGGGTTTGTCGGGCAGCTTGGTTTGCTGGAAAAAGGGTTATTATTACTATTTTTTACATGGAATTCAAGGATAGAACGCGCTTTTTTGAGTAAATGCGCATAAATGGACGGGGTTAAAAAAGGCCGCCTGAAATCTTTCAGACGGCCTTGCTGCTTATCGGGACAAAAGGGCGGCCTGCTGGTGTTGAACCAATTCGGCAATGCCTTTGTGCGCGAGGGCAATCAGCTTGCCCAATTCTTCGATGCTAAACGGCACGCCTTCGGCTGTGCCTTGGATTTCGATGATTTTGCCGGATGCGGTCATGATGATGTTGACGTCGCTGCCACAGCCTGAGTCTTCGGGATAGTCTAAGTCCAAAAGCGGTACACCGCCCACCACGCCGGCGGAAACAGCGGCAACCGCTTCACGGATTGGGTTTTCGCTGATAAGGCCGTCTGAAAGCAGTTTGTCCACGGCGATTTGCAGGGCGACGTAGGCACCGGTAATGGAGGTGGTACGCGTGCCTCCGTCGGCTTGGATGACGTCGCAGTCAATCAGGATTTGGCGTTCGCCGAGTTTTTCCATATCGACAACGGCGCGCAGCGAGCGGCCAATCAGGCGTTGGATTTCCTGTGTGCGGCCGGACTGTTTGCCTACGGCGGCCTCACGGCGCATACGGGAGGCGGTGGAAGCAGGCAACATGCCGTATTCGGCAGTCACCCAGCCTTGTTCTTTACCGCGTAGGAAAGGGGGAACGTTTTCGTCGATAGAGGCAGTGCAAATCACTTTGGTGTTGCCGCACTCGATAAGGCAGGAGCCGTCGGCGTGGGGGAGAAAATTGGGCGTAATTTTGATGTTGCGCAGGCTGTCGGCGGCGCGGCCGGTGCGGGTGTAATCGCTCATGATGATCCTTTTGGGCGGAATGAAAAATAGGTTGCTTTGAATTATAGAGGAATTTGGCATCAAAGGCCGTCTGAAAATCGTCGGTTGGGTGTGTTATAGTGTCCATACTTTCACTCGTATTTGGAAACGGAGTAAAACCATGGCTACAAGACGAACTATTCAAATCCACAGCATGACCGGCTTTGCCAATGCCGCAGGCGAATGCGGCGGCAAGCGGATTAATTTGGAAATCCGCGCGGTCAACCATCGTTATTTGGATGTCCAATTCCGTATGCCGGAAGAGTTGCGCTATTTGGAAGGCGCATTGCGCGAACAGATTGCCGCGGCCGTGGCGCGCGGTAAACTGGAATGCCGTGTTCAGCTGCAAGATGCGGCTTCGGGCGGTCAGACTTTGGAAGTCAATCAGGATTTAGTCGCACAACTGGCGCATTTGAACAAAGAATGGCGCAAGGAACACAATTTCGGCAAGCTGAGCGTGGCCGACGTTTTGCGTTTCCCCGGCGTTTTGGCAGGTCAGAGCGAAGACTCCGAGGCCTTAGCGAAAGGTGTTAAAGATTTATTGACCGGCGCGTTGAAAGAGTTCACAGCTGCCCGCAAACGTGAAGGCAAAAAACTGGGTGAACACCTGCTACAACGTCTGGACGGCATGGAAGAGATTGTGGATGCTTTGAACGAATTGTTCCCCAGCCTGCTGCAGGCACATATGGACAAAGTCAAAGCCCGTTTGGCAGAAGCCGTCGGCAATATCGACAACGACCGCTTGCAACAAGAATTTGCTTTGTTCATCCAAAAATCTGATGTGGATGAGGAATTCAGCCGTTTGCGCACCCATATCGCCGAAGTACGCCGCATCGTTACCGAAGGCAAGGGCAGCGCAGGCAAACGTTTGGATTTCCTGATGCAAGAGTTGAACCGTGAAGCCAATACCTTGGGCAGCAAAGCCATCGCCGCTGAATGCACGCAAGCGTCGGTTGAACTGAAAGTCTTGATCGAGCAAATGCGCGAACAGGTTCAAAATATCGAATAAATCGATAACGAACGGATAAAACAAGGCCGTCTGAAAAGTTTCAGACGGCCTTTGTGTCGATATGGGACGGAACCGGTTGAGTTTATTTTTAAACATTATTGGAGGCGGGCTTCTTGTTTCGTGACTGTTATTGCGCTAAAGAGTTAACATGTGTTAAATTATGGCAATTATTGTCATGATAAGAACATACAAAGGAGTAAAAACATGAACTTTCTAACCGCAATCAGTCGGCAAATGACCCGCTTCACCGCCCTGATTATCGTCCTTGCCTCCATCATCGCCTTTATTGAGCCTGCCACTTTTTCATGGGTAAAAGGCGATACGCAAGTTGTCGTACTCGGCATCATCATGCTCGGTATGGGCATGACTTTGGGCAAAGAAGATTATCAAATTCTGGCGCAACGTCCGCTCGATATTTTTATCGGTGCCATCGCCCAATACACGATTATGCCCTTGCTCGCCATCGGCATTGCCAGAGCCTTTGACCTCTCGCCCGGATTGACGCTGGGTTTGGTTTTGGTCGGTACCTGCCCGGGCGGTGTTTCGTCCAATATCATGAGTTTTTTGGCTAAAGGCGATGTTGCCTTTTCGGTTGGCATGACCACTGTTTCTACCGTCCTCGCGCCTGTGATGACGCCGCTGTGGATGACTTATTTGGTCGGACAAACTGTCGAAATGGACGGCTGGGGTATGTTCAAATTTATGCTGCTCGTGACCTTGCTGCCTGTCGTTATCGGCTCTGCCGCCAATATCTTGCTGCATAAAAAACATTGGTTTGAAGACGTGCGCGCGATTATGCCTGCCGTTGCCGTTGTCGCGTTTGCCTGCATCGTCGGCGGCGTTGCAGCCGTTCACGGCCACCGATTTGCCGAATCCGCCTTGGTTATGGTACTCGCCATCGCTGCCCACAACATCGGCGGCTACATCCTTGGCTATTACAGCGGCGCGCTGACCGGCATGAATACCGCCAAAAAACGCACTCTTGCCATCGAAGTCGGTGTACAAAATGCCGGACTTGCTACCGGTTTGAGTGCTAAATTCTTCCCCGGTAATGCCGAATCTGCCGTTGCCGCCGCCGTTGCCTGCGTTTGGCACTCTGTATCGGGAACGGTTTTGGGCAATTTGTTTGCCTGGTGGGACAAGCGTAAGCAATAAGCTGTAAACATTGCCAGATAACAAAAGGCCGTCTGAAATATTTCAGACGGCCTTTTGATTGCTTTTTATCAATGCGCTTTATGCGTCGTGCTGTACACGATTTTGTCTGTTAAAGCCATGGCGAGGGCGGAAATCAGGAAACAGATGTGGGTAATACATTGCCACATGATTTGTTTTTCCGACAGATTGGCGGCGTTGAGGAAGGTTTGCAGCAGATGGATGGAGGAAATGCTGATGATGGACATCGACAGCTTAACCTTCAAAACCGAAGCATTGACATGGCTGAGCCATTCGGGCTGGTCGGGATGTTCGTCAACGTGAAGGCGGGAGACGAAGGTCTCGTAGCCGCCGACAATGACCATGGTCAGCAGGTTGGCAATCATCACAACATCAATCAGGTTCAATACGGCGATCATGATGGTGTTTTCATCCATGATGCTGAAATTGGATACCAAGTGCCACAATGATTTGAGGAACTTACAGGCATAAATGACTTGGGCGATAATCAAGCCTATATAAATCGGTAGTTGCAGCCAGCGGCTGGCAAAAATGAAATGCGCGAAGATGCCCATTCGGTCGTGGGCTGTGCGTTTGGTCGGGGTGGAATGTTCCATAGAATGTGTTGTGTGTGGGAAAGATAAGGGGCGGCACTTTAATGGAAAAATTTTTAAGCTGCAATTTGAGTGGCTGAATTTAAAAAGAAAGGCCATCTGAAAACAGAATATCGTTCCTTGTTTTTCAGACGGCCTTGTAGGTTGTCAGGACAGGCAAACACGCGCAAAATCGCTTTGCTTTTTAGAGATGGACATTATGCTTGCAGATTCGTTTTTTTATTATCTGGTATTGGTCGGCTTTGCCGCCGGGCTGATGGATGCGGCGGTTGGCGGAGGCGGACTGTTGCAGATTCCAGGATTGTTCAACCTATTGCCAAATGCTATGCCTGTGGCCTCGGTGATGGGTGTCAATAAATTTGCTTCCTGCTGCGGCACGTTGACCGCGACGGGGCAATATCTGCGCCGAATCCCCGTACCGTGGAAAATGCTGCTGCCTGCCGCGGCGTTGGCATTTGCCGCTTCATATTTGGGTGCGAAAACGGTGGTGTATTTCCCCGTGCAATACATGAAGCCGGCAATGTTGGTCATCATGATTGCCATGTGTCTGTACACTTTTTTGAAAAAAGACTTGGGGCAGACGGTGCGCACTGAAAAGCTGACGCGCCACGAAACTTTATGGGGCTTGTTTTTCGGCGCGTTAATCGGGTTTTATGATGGCATTTTCGGGCCGGGAACGGGCAGCCTGCTGGCTTTCGTGTTCGTCCGCTTTTACGGCTATGATTTTCTGGCGGCCAACGCCTCGGCAAAAGTCATCAATTGGACGATTAAAAATGGAATGTTATTACGGTAAATGATTTGAGACGTTCTAACAACTGGAAAAAACGATTCATGAGTACATTCATTATTACAACCATGAGCGCATTCAGGGGAAACTAAAAGGACTGAGCTCTGTGAATTACAGAACTCAGTCCTTGAACTAAATCAGTCTAACTTTTGGAGTCAGATCATTTTACGGAGCTTTTTTTGTTGTGTGCTTTAAGCCATTTTTGCATTTGTTCAATTTCCGCTTGTTG
>NZ_CATNVN010000099.1:0-6901 GCF_951230505.1 uncultured Neisseria sp. | reverse complement strand
TTATTTATAATTTTATGAAATTCTAACTAATTTTTAATAATATGGAAATGTTTTTAGATTTAATCAAACAGGGGAGGGAAGGTAGATAGATTATTGAACCATCCCCAAAAGGGTCAGGCACTGACGGCCGTAATGTTTCTAACAATACTTATTTATTGGGTAACTCAGGATGTTTGGTATGATTACCAAAAAGAATTAATGGACGCAAAAGCACTTTTTGGCTAATGCTTTAGGTGGAACAGAAGATGTTGGTCAAAAAGATGTCCTAAATCCGTTAGGGGACATAGGTAGCATGAAAAAAAGAAACAAAACCGTCGTAAAACCATTCGTTATCATGAGAATTTAGTGTGTATCAATAGATAAAAAGGCCATCTGAAAAATTTCAGATGGCCTTTTATATTTGAATTCTGTAAGTGATTGTACAACTAGAAGAAACAGGATTTAACAGGCTAAAATACTAGTATTATTAATTTAACATAATATAAATTAATTTCCTTTTCCCTATTCTTCTACAAATTCCGCTGTTTTGTTCCTATATGTCAGATGAGAATTAATGATACTCTAGAGAGTGTGCTCATAGTACTCCAATTTTTAGTATAAAATCAATAGGTTTTAAGCTGCTTAATTTTACTATGACTCTACCACTGAATTAATGAAGTTGCGGACTGTTTTTTGCTTTTCAGACGACCTTATGGTTTAAAGAGGTCGTCTGAAACCCTAAAAAGCAGTAGGTAGGCTTGGTTAATCAATCAGATGCTTTAGAAAAATGAAACGGTTTGTTGGGTCTCAACCCAAGCTAGGCTTGCTCAAACAACTGCGTAAATCAGGTGCATTTTGATGAAATTATGGCGGGGAGTTATATTTTTGATGAGCAAAAAAGTCAATCCTACATGATGTTGAAAGCGGTTGAGGATAAGCAATCGTGAGACAAAATGGCAAGATGAACTCACCATTTTTTATGCTTGAACTATTTTCGCCAATAAAATCTCTTTTAGCCTATCATACACCCACATTACCCGCTCCGCAACGATCGTTTGATATGGTCGGTATAAATAAAGCTGCCATTTTTGTTTTTCAATTTCAGGGAAGAGTTCCACCAATCGGCCGTTTTTCAAATAGGGATCACAAACGCTGTTTATAAGATAAGAGCAAGAGCGTCCAGCTAGCACCGATTGCAGTTCACTTTGCACATCTGAAGCGAAGAAAATAGTGTGGTTTGGCATAAAGCGTTGTTCAGCGTTGATTTGCCATTGCCAAATGCGATTCAGTTTAGGATTAATCAAACCACTCAGCGGATAATTTTGGGCTAAATCTTGCAAATCTTTAGGGAAATCTAACCGCTTGAGCAAGGTTGGGGAGGCGACAATTTTTTCCGAAAAAGTGCAGATATGCTGCGCCACCCAATCCAGCTCAGGTTCTTGGCAAATTCGCAAACCAATGTCAATTTGGTCATCCACACTTTTGAGCTTATCAATTCCCACCCGCTAATCAATCACAATGTCGGAGTAGGGCTCAAGTGCGGTCAATAATTCAAACAGAATTTCATCGTTATAAGGCATTGGCGGCAGGGTAATCCGCACCACACCTTGCATTGCTTTTTCTTTTACATTGTTTTTAGCAAATAGCCGTTCGCCTTCCGCCAAATATTGCGTCGCTTTCGGCAAAAATTGTTCGCCAAATTCAGTGAGCTTGATGTTTTGCGTGTTACGTTTGAACAAACTTTCACCTAATAAGGCTTCGAGATCGGCGATCATTCTTGTGACGACTTGAGGCGAAACGGCGAGCCGCTGGGCGGTTTCACGAAAATAAAAGGTTTCGGCAGCGGAGCAAAAATAGCGAAGGGCTTCTAGTTTATTCACTATTATTCCTTTTTTCAGAATAGTTTATTCTTATTTTATTAATTTTTTCAGTCAGAAAAAGCCTCGTATAATAAGGGGCAATAAAGACCTATTTATCGAGGAAACCCAATAAAAATGCAACAAATCAATATGAAAACAACAGGCACGCCCGATGTGCTTTTTATCGAAGAAACGGAAATGCCCCAACCACAAGCGGGCGAGATTTTAGTGAAAGTCGCATATGCGGGCGTCAATCGCCCCGACATTATGCAACGCCAAGGCTTATACCCAATGCCGAAAGGGGTTACGCCCATTATGGGCTTAGAACTTTCAGGAACGGTTGCTGCTATCGGAGAAGGTGTAACGGCATTTAAACCGGGTGAATAAAGTCTGTGCCTTAACCGATGGTGGTGCTTATGCTGAATATTGCATCGTGCCTGCTACGCAAGCCTTGCCGATTCCAAAAGGCTATTCTTTGCTTGAAGCTGCAGCATTGCCCGAAACTTTGTTCACCGTGTGGGTGAATTTATTTATGCACCAACAAGTTAAATCAGGCGAACGCTTACTTGTTCATGGTGGTACGAGTGGCATTGGTATCACCGCACTCACGCTTGCCAAAGGCTTAGGCATTGAAACCTTTGCCACTGTGGGCAATGAAGAAAAAACAGCCGTCATCCGTCAGCTCGGCGGCACACCAATTAACTACAAAACCGAAAACTTTGCGGAGGTGCTAAAACAACAAGGTGGCGTAGATGCCGTGTTGGATTTGGTTGGTGCTAGCTACTTCTCAGGTAATATCGACAGTCTTCGCCAAAACGGACGATTATTTTTAATTGGCTTTATGGGCGGCAACATCGCCGAAAACGTGGATTTATTGACGATTGCCTTAAAACGTATCCACATCACTGGCTCAACCATGCGTAGCCGCACCAAATTAGAAAAGGCAGAAATCACCCAATCCTTACGCAACGAGCTCTGGGAAAAAACTCGGCAATGGTGAAATCGGCAAACCGATTATTCATCAAGTATTTGATTTTAAAGACGTAGCAAAAGCCCATATAGAAATGGACAAAGGTACGCATATTGGGAAAGTGATGTTGGATTTCACTTTGCTCAATCAATAAGGAGAAACACCATGAAACTTTCCATTCTCAATCTTGCCCCTGTTCGTGAAGGGCAAACTTATTTGCAAGCAGTCGATTCGATGGTGAATCTTGCAAAACACGCGGAGCGCATTGGCATTGAGCGCTATTGGATTGCTGAGCATCATAATATGAAAAATTTGGTGAGTTCAGCGACCGCACTTTTAATTCAACATACGCTAGCCAATACGAAGACCTTGCGCGTTGGCTCGGGCGGCGTGATGTTACCGAATCATTCGCCTTATGTGGTGGCCGAACAATATGGCACACTGGAGACGCTTTATCCAAACCGTGTTGAACTCGGTTTAGGACGTGCGCCAGGAACTGATATGCAAACGGCTGCGGCACTTCGTCGAGGACGAAAAAGTCTGGATTTCCCTGCGGAAATTGCGGAACTTCGCGGTTACTTTAAAGATTCTAACCCGGTTTCTGCATATCCTTCTGCCGGCTTGAATATACCGTTTTATATTTTAGGATCTAGCACTGAAAGTGCCTATCTTGCGGCAGAACTTGGCTTGCCTTATGCATTTGCTTCACACTTTGCGCCACGCATGATGGAAATAGCGGTGGAGATTTATCGCAAAAACTTCAAACCTTCTACCTATCTTGCTGAGCCTTATGTCATCTTAGGTGTGAACGCGATTGTTGCAGAAACCGATAACGAAGCGAGACAACTCGCGACGACGCAAACACTATTTTTCTTAAATGTGGTCACTAACGCGCAACAAAATTTACAACCGCCTTTGGCATCAGAGGAAGATGTTTGGAAAGCCCAAATGCACGCCCAAAAGAAACCGCACTTTGGCCCAGTCGATTTCGAGGAAATCTCGATTTACAACCAAGAGCGTGCGGTAGTGGAACAAATGACCGCTTGTTCGCTTATTGGTAGTCCTGAAAGTGTGGAATTTCAACTCAAGCAACTGCGTGAACGGGTACATTTTGATGAAATTATGGCGGTGAGCTATATTTTTGATGAACAAAAACAAGCCCAATCTTATACGATGTTAAAATCGATTGTGGATAAGCAATCGTGATAAAAACATGGCGAGATCATCTCGCCATGTTTTATGCCTAAACCATTTTCGACACCAAAATCTCCTTCAACTTGTTATGCCCCCACACCACTCGCTCGGCAACAATCGTTTGATATGGTCGATATAAATAAAGCTGCCATTTTTGTTTTTCAATTTCAGGGAAGAGTTCCACCAATCGGCCGTTTTTCAAATAGGGATCACAAACGCTGTTTATAAGATAAGAGCAAGAGCGTCCAGCTAGCACCGATTGCAGTTCACTTTGCACAGATGTATAGACTGAGACCTTTGCAAAATTCCTTTTCCCCCGACAGTCGAAACCTAAACACAGGTTTTCGGCTGTTTTTGTTTCAAATATCCACTGATTCTACTCAAATACCCCCTTAATCCTCCCCGGACACCCGATAATCAGGCACCCGGGCCGCCTTTTAGGCGGCAACAGGCGCACTTAGCCTGTTGGCGACTTTCAACAGGTTCAAACACATCGCCTTCAGATGGCTTTGCGCACTCACTTTGAGCAGACCAAAATAGGCTGCCCGCGCATAGCGGAATTTACGGTGTAACGTACCGAAGCTTTGTTCGACCACATAACGGGTCTTCGACAAATATCGGTTACGCTTCGTTTAAGCTTCCGCCAGCGGACGGTTGCGGCAGGCTTGTCGCATTATGTGGGGAAAATTAGATGGAAATTATTGGTGTGGGTAAGGGTGGGAAGGGTTTACCTGTTGAGGCCGTCTGAAAAGTACAGGCTGCTTTTTGGGTTTTCAGATGACCTCCAAAGCAGCCTGCACGCAGGTGTTTTGGATTGACTAACGCGAGCTATCTGCCAAATACTTTCCGCCAGGCATTCGGATTGATTTTAAACTTGGCTTTGAACTGCAAACGTAGGTTTGCCGCGCTGCCGAAGCCGCTTTGTTCGGCGATGCGTTCTATCGGCAAATCCGTATTTTCCAATAAATCCTGCGCCTGCCATAGCCGCTCTGTTGTGAGCCACTCACCGAAATTCATGCCTGTTGCTTGAGAAAAATGGCGGATAAAGGTTCGGCGGGAAACGGCTAATTTTTTTGCTAAATCGTCCAAGCGGTATGGGGTCGCAAGGTTTTGGCGCAGTTCTTCCAATAAGTGATTGATTTTGTCATCGGCGGTACGACGTTCGACAGGTCGGTGGATAAACTGTGCCTGCCCGCCTTCGCGGTGTGGTGCCGCAACCAAGGTACGGGCAAGGTCGTTGGCAATGGTTGCACCGTGGATTTTGCGGATGAGGTACAGACAGCAATCCAGCCCACCCGCCGCCCCTGCCGATGTTAAAAAGTTGCCGTCTTCCGCATATAGGCGATTGGTATCCAGATGAATTTTAGGGAAACGGCGGACAAAGTCGTCTTCGGCAAGCCAGTGGGTCGCGGCGGTTCTGCCGTCTAAAAGTCCTGTGTAGGCAAGGGCGTAAGTGCCGTAACATAGGGCAGTGATATGTGCACCACGTTGTACTGCTTTCTGTAAATGTGCGCTCAACTCGGGTGTCGGGGCTTCTTCAATATTGCGCCAGCCTGCGATGACGATGATGTCGGCTTCTTCCGTCAAATCCAAGCCGCCGTGTACGGGAATGCTTGCGCCCAGTGCCGTAATAACGTCTTTGCTGTCATCGGAACAGATTTTCAGGTCAAAGAGCGGATTGTCCCGATAGGTCGTCTGAAAAACAGAAAAGGGAATGTTGAAGACAAAATCATTCATGCCCGATTGAGCATATAGCACGATTTTGGGGACAGTTTGATTTTGGCGAAACTCGTTACGCTCGTTTTCAGACGACATTTTGGCACTATCCTTACGTTTATTGGCAATATTGCCTATTTTAGCCGATGCACCTGCTACTTAAAATACGCTCCATGATTTTTTAAGGAGCAACATCATGAAATTCAAGCAATTTATTCTTGCCACTGTTTTGGGCGCGACAGCTTTTTCCGCTTGGGCAGCCGATTCATACCAACATATCCGTAACGCTACTGCCAAGGTCGAATATGCGGGGCAGACGTTTTTGATTGACCCGTTTTTTACCCCCAAGCACTCCATGAACGGCTTTGCCGGCACGTTCAACAGCCAAGCCAAAATGCCGCTGGTCGGGCTGCCGATGAGCGTGAATAAAATTTTGGACGGTGTGGATGCAGTCATCGTTACCCATACTCACGAAGACCATTGGGACGAAACCGCCGCACGTTCCATTCCGAAAAACCTGCCCGTATATGTGCAGCACCAAGCCGACGCGGCAAAAATCCACAGCCAAGGCTTTACTGATGTACGCGTGTTGAACGGCAGCGCTGTCTTCAACGGCGTAACCATCAGCAAAACCGGCGGCGTACATGGTACAGAAGCCATGTATGCCAACCCTCAGCTAGCCGAAATATTAGGTGATGCAATGGGTGTGGTATTCCAAAGCAGCGGACATAAAACCGCTTATATTATGGGTGATACTGTGTGGACGGCAGATGTAAACAAAGCATTGAACCGCTACAAACCCGATTATCTGATTATGAACACGGGCTACGCGCTGATTTCAGGCATTTCAGACGGCATTATTATGGGGACGGCTGATGTATTAAAAGCCAGCCAAGTCATGCCTAAAGCCAAAATCATCACCGTACACATGGATACCGTGAATCATACCGCCGTCAGCCGCGCCGATATGCGTAAATTTATACGCGGTCAAGGCATTGAAAGTCGTGTGAACGTTCCGGAAGATGGAGAGACTGTGAGGCTAGATTGATAAGCGATCATCGTTTAAAGAGAATTTGTAAAAATACCTGAAAACCTGACCGCACTTTCACATAAAAAAGCCGTCTGAATTTTCAGACGGCCTTTGATTTCTTGCTTTATTCTCCAAATACTGCCCGATCGAAAC
>NZ_CATNVN010000098.1:0-6945 GCF_951230505.1 uncultured Neisseria sp. | reverse complement strand
TTGCTATTGTTGCTGGAAGTATTGCTATTGTTGCTGGAAGTATTGCTATTGTTGCTGGAAGTATTGCTATTGTTGCCGGAAGTATTGCTATTGTTGTTGGAAGTATTACCGTTATTGTCAGTAGAATTGCCGTTATTCTTCTGGATGCCATTTGATGAACTAGTGATGGATGGAATGTCATTAGGCTGGTTGTTGCTGCATGCTGCCAGGCTCAGGACGATAATAGTTGCTGTGCTTACTTTTTTGAAAGACATAGATATTTCCTTTGCAATGAGTTGATTGATAATTAGAATGTAGATGTATTATCAAATAGTCATTTAAAAATATCAAGTAAATAATTTACAAAAATAATTGATTTGTTAAATTACGAGGCATTTTGTTATTTTTGGCCATTATATAGATGGAGAATTAGGTGTTAATGACAAAAAAGGTCGTCTGAAAACAGAAATCTCGTTTTCAGATGACCTTTTACCTTTATCTGTCAAACTGTGGCTGCTTCAGGTTTGACCTTGCTTTTCTTAAACTTCAACACGGCTTCTTCTTTTGCTGCATCCCAGTCTATCAGTACAAAGCCACCTTCGGTGAGTTTGCCGAACAGGAGTTCGTCGGCGAGCGGTTTGCGGATTTTTTCCTGAATCAGGCGGTTCATCGGGCGTGCGCCCATTTGCGGATCGAAACCTTTTTCTGCCAGATATTTGCGCAATGCCGGCGTAAATTCGGCTTCGACTTTTTTGTCGAGGAGCTGGTGTTCGAGCTGGAGCAGGAATTTGTCCACGACTTTGACGATAATGGGTTCGGACAAGGGTGCAAACGGGATAATCGCATCCAAGCGGTTGCGGAATTCAGGCGTGAAGAGCTTGTTGATGGCCTGCATTTCATCGCCGCGTTCGCGTTTGGCGGTAAAGCCGAGGCTGGGTCGGCTGAGACTCTCCGCACCTGCGTTGGTGGTCATAATCAGGATGACATTGCGGAAATCGGCACTCTTGCCGTTGTTGTCGGTCAGCTTGCCTGCGTCCATGACTTGTAGGAGGACGTTGAAAATGTCGGGGTGGGCTTTTTCGATTTCGTCCAAGAGCAACACGCAATGCGGCTGTTTGTTGACGGCTTCGGTCAAAAGGCCGCCTTGTTCAAAGCCGACGTAGCCCGGAGGCGCGCCGATGAGGCGCGATACAGCGTGGCGTTCCATGTATTCGGACATATCAAAGCGTTGCAGCGGTACGCCCATCGAGTAGGCAAGCTGTTTGGCGACTTCGGTTTTACCGACACCGGTCGGGCCGGAGAAGAGGAAACTGCCTATCGGTTTGTCGGGCAGGGCAAGGCCGGAACGCGACATTTTGACGGCGGCAACCAACGCATCAATGGCATTTTCCTGACCGTAAACCATGTTTTTCAAATCGCGGCCGAGGAATTGCAACACTTGTTTGTCGTCGTTCGACACGGTTTTTTCTGGAATCCGCGCGACTTTGGCGATGACGGTTTCGATTTGCGCTTTGCCGATGACTTTTTTCTGTTTGGATTTAGGCAGAATCCGTTGCGCCGCGCCTGCTTCGTCCATCACGTCGATGGCTTTGTCGGGCAGAAAACGCTCGTTGATATAGCGGGCAGAGAGTTCAGCAGCAGCTTCAAGTGCGCCTTGCGTATAGCGGACTTGGTGGAAATCTTCAAACATCGGTTTCAAGCCGCGCAGGATTTGAACGGTTTCGGAAACGTTGGGTTCGACCACGTCGATTTTTTGGAAACGGCGGCTTAAGGCGTGGTCTTTGTCGAAAATGGTGCGGTATTCGTCATAAGTGGTCGCACCGATACAGCGCAATGAGCCTTTCGCCAATGCGGGTTTGAGCAGGTTAGACGCGTCCATCGTGCCGCCGCTGGTGCTGCCCGCGCCGATGATGGTGTGAATTTCGTCGATAAACAAAATAGCGTGCGGGATTTTTTCGAGTTGCTTCAAGACGGATTTGACCCGAGCTTCAAAGTCGCCGCGGTATTTCGTTCCCGCCAAAAGCGAACCCATATCCAGCGCATACACTTCGGCTTCTTTAAGCGCATCGGGAATGTCGCCATTGACGATTTGATGTGCCAAACCTTCTGCCAGCGCGGTTTTGCCAACGCCAGCTTCGCCGACCAAAAGCGGATTGTTTTTGCGGCGGCGGCACAGGATTTGCACCAGCCTTTCCATTTCATGTTTGCGACCAATCAAAGGGTCGATACGGCCGGCTTTGACTTCGGCGTTGAGGTTGACAGTGTAGTCGGAAAGGGAGCCAGTTTTTTGTTCCGCTTCTTCGCCCTCGCGTCCCAGGCCGTCTGAATCATTGCCATCCTCGTCATCGGGCGAGCCATGGGCAATGCAACGCAAGACTTCAAAGCGCGTAATGGATTGCAATTTGAGGAAATAAACCGCATGGCTTTCAGATTCGCTCATCATGGCAACCAAAATATCCAAAGGCTCTACTGCGGCTTTACCGGCAGACTGGGTATGCACCATCGCCCGTTGGATAACGCGTTGGAAGCCCAAGGTCGGCTGTGTTTCGACCGTATCCAGAAGATGATCGGGAATTTGCGGCGTGTTTTCAGCAACGCTGGCGGCAAGCTGCTCGGACAGGACTTTCAAATCCGCACCACACAATTTTAAGACGTTCGGCACAGCTGCATCTTCTTCTATCAGCACCAAAAGCAGGTGTTCCAAGCTGATAAACTCATAACGAGCATTGCGTGCTTCACGATAGAGCAGTTGCAGGATGTGTTCCAATTCGGGTGAAAGCATGGTTTAAACCTCTTCGACTATACATTTGAGCGGATGCCTTTCAGCTTTGGCGCGTTCCATGACCTGATGCTGCTTGGTTTGCGCAATATCGCGCGTGTAGGTGCCGCACAGGCCTTTGCCTTCGTGGTGCACCAGCAACATAACGGCCACAGCCTGTTCTTGTGCAAGCATAAAGACTTCGGTCAGGATTTCGACGACAAATTCCATGGTGGTGTAATCGTCGTTCAATAAAAATACGCCGTAACGTTTCGGCGGTTGCGTGTTGATATCGCTGAGCAGGGTATCGGATTGGTGGTCGGTATTCTGATGGTTCATAAGCTTAGATTTCAGTTTTCAGACGGCCTGTTTAAGAGTGCAAACCGTTTTCTGTTGTATTTCAGCCAATTTTTTCTATTTTCCCACTTTTTTGAAAACATAGCTTGACGTTTTGTCTTAACAAATGTAAAAAGACGGTTAAGCAGAAGTTGGCACTCGACCGCGTAATAAAAAACGGGGGAGAAACGCTGAACGTTTTAGTTTGCTGTATGCCTTGTTTTGCTGATTTTGTTAATTTTTAAGTATAGGAAGTTTCTAATGGCAACCGGTATCGTAAAATGGTTTAACGACGCTAAAGGTTTTGGTTTCATCACTCCTGATGAAGGTGGCGAAGATTTGTTCGCTCATTTCTCAGCGATCAACATGGAAGGTTTCAAAACCCTGAAAGAAGGCCAACGCGTGTCTTTCGACGTAACCACCGGCCCTAAAGGCAAACAAGCTGCTAACATTCAAGCTGCTTAATCAAATGCGCGGCGTAAGCCGTAAAATCATGGCGGGGTTTCCCGCCATTTTTTATGGGCGTTCGAGTCAAGAATTATGAATCAAAATTCATCTTATCAAAATGCATTAAACCAGTTGGACGAGCTTATCCGTCATTTTCGCAGCGAAGGCGAGGTCAGCTGCGCCGTTGCCGAGCGTGAAGACCAAATCTTGATCCGCCTTGCCGATTTGAAACTGGATTTACGCCCTGAAGATGAAAAAGCCATTGCCGATATAGACCGCTTTTACCGTCGCCATGTTTTAAGCGAATAAACGTTTCAAAACCGTTTGCCGTTTTATTTTTTAAGCATGCCTGATAAAATAGGCCGTCTGAAAAGTTTGTAAAGAATCAGCACAATGAGTATTGCCAATAATAAAAAAGCCTTTCACGATTTCTTTATCGAAGACCAAATCGAAGCCGGTATAGTATTGGAAGGATGGGAAGTCAAAGCCATCCGCGCTGCACGCGTGCAATTAAAAGAAAGCTATATCTACTGGAAAAAAGACGCATTTTATCTGGTGGGCTGCCACATTACCGCGTTGCCCACTGCCTCGACACACGTCAAACCCGACCCTGTCCGTCCGCGTAAGTTGTTGTTGAAACAATCGGAAATCAATAAGTTAATCGGCAAAACCGAACGTGCCGGTTATACGATTGTGCCCTTAAACCTGCATTACACCCGCGGTAGAATCAAAGTGGAAATCGGTTTAGCCAAGGGTAAGAAACAGCATGACAAACGCCAAAGCCTGAAAGAAGCGGATTGGAAGCGTGAGAAACAGCGTTTGATGAAAAACGTACGTTGATTTTTTCAGACGGCCTTTTTATAAAGGCCGTCTGAATATTTATTGTTTGAACATTTTAAAAGGAAAACAGATGAAAACCATGATTTTAGCGGCGGCTTCAGCCGTATTGTTGCTGGGCGCATGTTCCACTACGGAACAAAGAGTATTGAAACCTGAAGAGCTGACCAGTATCAAACATGTCTGCATCATTCAAAATGCAAAAGTAAGACCGCATGATTTGGATCGTGCTTTGTCTAAAGCTTTGGCAAAACGCGGCATTGGCAGCACGATTGTAACCGCAGACAACCGTGGCAAACTGTATGATTCTTCTTGCCCGTATAACTTGCGTTACAAAACTAAAGGCAATAACGAAATCTTGCGTAAAGGCGTATTTGTGTTGAGAAGCACGAAGTATGCGGTTTCTACGGTCAGCTATTCTTTGAACGATGAAAACCACTTCCGAACCAATCCTGATTTGGTGAAACAGGCTGAAGGCGTTGTGGCCAAATTGTTGGAAAAAAACAGCAAATAAAAGCCAGAATAAAAAACCGGCTTGCCGTGATATGGAGAATATCGGGCAAGCCGGTTTTATTTTCAGACGGCCTTAAATGGATTTGATTTTTTCCCAAAGGGTTTTGACTGTACCTTGATAGTAGGTTTCGGAAGTGCAATAGATTGTTTCTAAAGCGCATTGTCCTTGTGAGCCGTATTTTTTGATGCACTGGTTCAAGGCAATTTGATGCACGGTTTTGAAACGTGGGGAGGTAATGGCCACCACGTTTTGAGCAGTCAATTTGCCCATGGCTTTAGGGTAGGCAACAGCGATACAGGTGTTGTGCAGAGGGACAACCGTTTTGCAGCCTGTTGCTTGGCCTGAGCTGATGCCGGCTAAGGCATCTTGGCCTTTGCAGAATGTTTCGAGTTCGGCTGTCGCATCCAGTTGGGTGGCATTTTCTTTAGTGGTTTTGATTTGCAGCACTTCATTGCTGTCGGCAGGGTTTTGCCACATGGCCAGGTAGCCGTAAGTATCGGCAGCCAGGGCGGCAGGAGTCAATGCGCAAAGGATAAGTGTCGTTAGTGTTTTTTTCATGTTCGTTCCCTGTTTGTTGGGTATTTGTTGTCATTATAAAGCAAAAGTACTTATTTGATATAAATTTGCCATGAAAATGAAAATCCGAATGACAAACAGATGATAGGCCGTCTGAAATTTCAGACGGCCTGTTAATGATGTTTTAAAGAATAGGGCGTAGCTTAGAGGCTTATACGCCGTGGCGGTCAAGCCAACGTTCGGCATCAAGTGCGGCTTGGCAGCCGGAAGCGGCGCTGGTGATGGCTTGACGGTAGGTATGGTCTTTAACGTCGCCTGCTGCCCATACGCCTTCGATATTGGTGGCGCCAACATTGTCGCCGGTGCCGCCTTTGGTTTTCAAATAGCCGGTTTCATCCATGTCGAGTTGACCTTTGAAGATATCGGTGTTGGGTTTGTGGCCGATGGCGATGAAGACGCCTTTTACAGCGATTTCTTCAGTGCTTCCATCATTGTGTTTCAGGCGTGCACCGGTAACGCCGCTTTCGTCGCCTAAAATTTCATCAATCGAGCTGTTGAGCTTGAGGATGATTTTACCTTCTTCAACCCGTTGCATGAGTTTGTCCACCATGATTTTTTCGGCGCGGAAGCTGTCGCGGCGGTGAATCAGGGTAACGGTGTTGGCAATATTGGCAAGGTAGAGTGCTTCTCCCACAGCGGTATTGCCACCACCGACTACGGCAACATCTTGTTTTTTATAGAAGAAACCATCACAAGTTGCACAGGCGGAAACGCCTTTGCCGGCAAAGGTTTCTTCGCTTGGCAAACCTAAATATTTGGCGGATGCGCCGGTGGCAACGATGAGCGCATCGCAGGTGTATTCGCCCATATCGCCTTTGAGGGTAAACGGACGGTTTTGCAAATCAACGGTGTGGATTTGGTCGAAAATCATTTCAGTACCGAAGCGTTCGGCATGAGCTTGGAAACGGGCCATTAGTTCCGGACCTTGTACGCCTTCTGCATCGGCAGGCCAGTTGTCCACTTCGGTGGTGGTCATCAGTTGTCCACCTTGCTCAACGCCGGTAATGATTACAGGGTTTAGGTTGGCACGGGCGGCATAGACGGCGGCAGTATAGCCGGCAGGGCCGGAGCCGAGGATGATGAGTTTATGATGGTTGCTCATGATGGTTTCCTTGCTGATAAATGATTGAATTTTGTCGTATCTAAGCTTTCAGACGGTCTGAATTTTACTTGAATCTGCCGCCGTCTGAAATGTATTTGTTGCTTGGGTTTAGTGGCTGTCTTTCCATTGATAGTATTTTGAACCGAGGAAAGAGCCGAGTTTACGCAGGAAAGGCTGGGTAATGATGTTGCTGTGGCGCAGTTGCTCAAAAGGTTTCAGACGGCCGTCATCACCCATGATGGCTTCGGCAATTGCCAAGCCGGCAATGCCGGTAATCGCCATGCCGTGTCCGGAATAGCCTTGGGCGTAGAAAACGGTAGGGGCGAGGCGGCCGAAATGTGGGGCGAGGTTGCGTGTAATGTCGCATTCGCCGCCCCAAGAATGCTCGATTCTGAC
>NZ_CATNVN010000097.1:0-6954 GCF_951230505.1 uncultured Neisseria sp. | reverse complement strand
TGTCACGCCGGGGGTCGCGGGTTCGAGCCCCGTCCGCCGCGCCATTATTTAAAAAGCACTGATAATATCAGTGCTTTTTTATTTGTCTTAACAACTCAATTAAGCTGCAAAAATAGAAACAGGTAAGTACAGAGTATTGAAATACTCTTCAACCTTAATTTTCTTATCATTCAATAAAGGCCGTCTGAAACTATTAAAGTTTCAGACGGCCTTTAGTCTATTGAAACAATAGATTAGATATCCAATTCTGCCGTATCACCTTCTTTTTCCATCCATGCGCGGCGGGCGGCGGCTTCGCCTTTGCCCATCAGTTTGACGAAGATGTCGCGTGTTTCATCATCCGCGCCTTTGGGGATTTGTACCTGCAACAGGCGGCGGGTGTCGGGGTGCATGGTAGTGTCTTTGAGCTGGTCGGGGTTCATCTCGCCCAAGCCTTTGAAACGGCTGATGGAATAAGCAGTTTCTTTAACACCTTCTTTTTGTAATCGCTCCAAAATGCTGTCGAGTTCGTTTTGGTCGAGGGCGTAGAATTTGCGGGCGGGTTTGCTTTTGCCTTGTGCGTTGACATCGACGCGGAACAGCGGCGGCTGGGCGACGTAGATATGTCCGTCGGCAACCAGTTTGGGGAAGTGGCGGTAGAACAGTGTCAGCAGCAAAACTTGAATATGCGAGCCGTCCACGTCGGCATCGGACAGGATGGCGATTTTGCCGTAGCGCAGGCCGCTTAAATCGGGATTGTCGTTGGTGCCGTGCGGATCGACACCGATGGCGACGGAAATATCATGGATTTCGGCGTTACCGAAGAGCTGGTCGGGGTGGACTTCGAAGCTGTTGAGCACTTTGCCGCGCAGGGGCAGGATGGCCTGTGTGGCTTTGTCGCGGGCGAGTTTGGCGGAGCCGCCGGCGGAATCGCCTTCGACGAGGAAGAGTTCGTTTTCGCGGATGTCTTCGCTTTCGCAGTCGGTCAGCTTACCGGGCAGGACAGCGACGCCGCTGCCTTTTTTCTTTTCAATTTTTTTAACCGAACGCATCCGTGCTTGTGCCTGACGGATAGCGAGTTCGGCGATTTTTTTGCCGTAGTCCACGTTTTGGTTTAGCCACAATTCCAAAGGGTCACCCGATACGGCGGCAACGAGTTTCAACGCGTCGCGGTTGGTCAGTTTGTCTTTGGTCTGACCTTGGAATTGCGGGTCGAGGACGCGGGCGGAGAGGACGAAGGCGATTTTGCTGAACACGTCGTCGCTTTGCACTTTCACGCCGCGCGGCAAGAGGTTATGCAGATTGATAAAGTTGTTGACGGCGTTGAACACGGCTTGTTTCAAGCCTGCTTCATGCGTGCCGCCCAAAGGGGTGGGAATCAGGTTGACGTAGCTTTCGTTGGCACACGAGCCTTCTTCCAGCCAAGTCAGGGCAAACGCGGCACCTTCACCAATGCTGAAATCGCCGTTGTGGCCGTCTGAAATGTAGTTTTCACAAGAGAAGATAGGTACGGCTTCCTGAGCGTCGGCAATCAGATCGGTCAAATAGCTTTTCAGGCCGTCCGGGTAGTGCCAAGTTTGGGTGTATGCTTCGTCTTCGCCTTTGACCGGACGGGTCAGGGAAACGCGCACGCCCGGCAACAGCACGGCTTTGGCGCGCAGCAGGCGTTCGAGTTCGGGAATGCTGTAATTCGGGCTTTCAAAATATTTACCGTCCGGCCACACGCGCACTTCAGTACCGCTGTCTTTGACGGCGCATTTGCCCACTTCGGTCAATGGCTCAATGACGTCGCCACCGGAAAAGACGATGCGGTGGACTTTGCCTTCGCGTTTGACCGTTACTTCAAGGCGGGTGGAAAGGGCGTTGGTAACAGATACGCCGACGCCGTGCAGGCCACCTGAAAAGGCATAGGCGCTGCCGCCGTCTTTTTTGTTGAACTTGCCGCCTGCGTGCAGACGGGTGAACACGAGTTCGACTACGGGTACGCCTTCTTCAGGGTGCAGGCCGACGGGAATGCCGCGGCCGTTATCACGGACGGAAAGTGAACCGTCTTCATGAATTTGCACGTCGATTGCAGTTGCGAAACCACCCAACGCCTCGTCCGCCGCGTTATCAATCACTTCCTGACAGATATGGGTTGGGCTGTCGGTACGGGTGTACATGCCGGGGCGTTCTTTGACCGGCTCCAAGCCTTTGAGGACGGTAATGCTGGATTCGCTGTATTGATTGTTTTTAGCCATAGGAATAATGTAAAGGCCGTCTGAAAAGATGAAAAACAACGCTTTCAGACGGCCTGAAAGCGTTTGGGTTATAGGTTTTCTATTGGATTGCGACGGATAAAGTCTTCATAGCTTTCTATGCCGCGCAAGAAACGGGAGAGTTCGGTCAATGCGTCCAAATATACGCCGCGCTTGAAGTCGATGACTTCGTCAACCGGCGCCCAGTATTGGTGCCAACGCCAGCCGTCGAATTCAGGATGGTGGCAGGCACGGAGGTTGACGTCGCTGTCGCGGCCGACCAAACGCAAAAGATACCAAATCTGTTTTTGTCCGCGATACGAACCGCGCCATTCGCGGCGCACCCAGTGGCTGGGAACGTCATAACGCAACCAGTCGCGCGTACGGCCAACGATTTTGATGTGTTGCGGCAACAAGCCGACTTCTTCGTACAATTCGCGGTACATGGCGGTCTCAGGACTTTCGCCCGGCTTGATGCCGCCTTGCGGAAATTGCCATGAATGTTCGCGTACGCGTTTGCCCCAAAAGACTTCGTTACGTTCGTTAATCAGGATAATACCGACATTGGGGCGATAGCCTTCTCTGTCTAACACGGGGTCGCCCTTCATTAAATTCAATCGTGCAATTTTCCCACAAATTGGGCGGTTTTGACAAATCTTGAGGCCGTCTGAATAAGCACACAGTTTTTTCCAGACGGCATGAAACCGTTTCTGAAAAAATGTTGTTTATGAATAAAACCATAGCTTCAGGCCGTCTGAAAAGGGAGAATTTTTTCTGCTTTAAGGTCTTGCATTCAAAAGCTTTTTGCCGTTTAATGCAAACCTTGCTGAATCAAGGGCAAAGGACACATGCCGGCCGCCCCCACAGTTTCCCTTTTGTAAGTGGCATCTGCCACCGCTGCAATATTTTTACCCCCCGAACAAAAGGTCTGAAACCATGAAAAAATCTTTGATGGCGGCGGCAATCGTGAGCCTCGTCTTGACTGCGTGTAGCGGTGGAAAAGAAACCGCCGCAGAATCTTCCGCATCTCAAACTCAAACTTCTTCCTCTCAAACGGATAAACTCAATATCTACAACTGGTCGGATTATGTTGATCCTGCCACGCTGTCTGCGTTTGAAAACAAAACGCATATCAACGTCCGCTACGATTACTACGACAGCAACGAAGCGCTGGAAGCCAAGCTGCTGACCGGCAAGTCGGGTTATGACCTGGTTGCGCCGTCTATTGCCAATGTCGGCCGCCAGATTAAAGCCGGCGCGTATCAAAAAATCGACAAATCGCAAATTCCCGATTACGCCAATATCGATCCCGATTTGTTGAAAATGATGGAAACCGTCGATCCGGGCAACGAATATGCCGTCCCTTATTTCTGGGGTATCAATACGCTGGCGATTAACAAACAGCAGGTTCAAAAGGCTTTGGGTACGGATAAGCTGCCTGAAAACGAATGGGATTTGGTGTTTAACCCTGAATACACCCAAAAACTGAAATCCTGCGGCATCAGCTATTTCGACAGCGCCATCGAGCAGATTCCTTTGGCTTTACATTATTTGGGCAAAGATCCGAACAGCGAAAACCCTGACGATATCAAAGCCGCCGTCGATATGATGAAAAAAGTGCGTCCTGACATCAAACGCTTTACCTCATCCGGCTATATCGACGATATGGCTGCCGGTAATCTTTGCGTATCGGTAGGCTACGGCGGCGACCTCAATATTGCCAAAACCCGTGCCAAAGAAGCCGGAAACGGCGTTGAAGTCGAAGTATTGGCGCCGAAAAGCGGCGTCGGTATTTGGGTGGATTCGCTGATGATTCCGCGTGATGCGCAAAATGTGGCCAATGCACACAAATATATCAATCACACGCTCAATCCGGAAACAGCGGCCAAAAACGGCAACTATGTGACTTATGCTCCGGCCAGCCGTCCGGCGCGTGATTTGATGGATGAAAAATACACCTCTGACGAATCGATTTTCCCAAGCAAAGAATTGATGGAAAAAAGCTTCATCGTCTCCCCCAAGTCAACCGATGCGAGCAAACTCAGCGTTCGCTTGTGGCAGGCTTTGAAAGCAGGGCGATAATTAAAATTGAAATTTGAATACTCAGGCCGTCTGAAACAGTTTTTCAGACGGCCTGAGTGTTATAATTGTCAACACTTTTCAAATATCCTATGAGGAGAAACAGCGTTATGAACAATTCAGTCATCACCGTCATCGGCAAAGACCGTGTGGGCATTGTGTACGACGTTTCCAAAATTTTAGCGGAAAACCAAATCAATATTCTCAATATCAGCCAACAGCTGATGGACGATTTTTTTACCATGATTATTTTGGTGGATACTTCAAAATGCACCAAATCGCGTCAAGAGGTTTTGGATTTGTTTGCGGAAGAGAGCAAAAAACTCGCGCTTGATATCCGTATGCAAAACGAAGAAATTTTCCAAGCCATGCACCGTATTTAAGTCGGAGGGAGAGTCATGAGTATTCAATCCGGCGAGATTTTAGAAACCGTCAAAATGGTGGCCGACCAGAACTTTGACGTGCGCACCATTACCATCGGCATTGATCTGCACGACTGTATCAGCAGCGATATCAATGTGTTGAACCAAAATATTTACAATAAAATTACCACAGTCGGCAAAGACTTGGTGGCGACGGCAAAATATCTGTCTGCCAAATACGGCGTGCCGATTGTGAATCAGCGCATTTCCGTTACGCCAATTGCCCAAATCGCGGCGGCCACCCATGCTGATTCCTATGTCAGCGTGGCGCAAACTTTGGATAAGGCTGCCAAAGCCATCGGCGTGTCCTTTATCGGCGGCTTTTCTGCGCTGGTGCAAAAAGGTATGTCGCCTTCGGATGAGGTACTGATCCGTTCCATTCCCGAAGCCATGAAGACTACCGATATCGTGTGCAGCTCCATCAATATCGGCAGCACGCGTGCCGGTATCAATATGGATGCGGTCAAGCTGGCAGGCGAAACCATCAAACGTACGGCTGAAATTACGCCCGAAGGTTTCGGCTGCGCCAAAATCGTCGTGTTCTGCAATGCGGTGGAAGACAATCCGTTTATGGCGGGCGCGTTTCACGGTGCGGGCGAAGCGGACGCCGTTATCAATGTCGGCGTATCCGGCCCGGGTGTCGTAAAAGCCGCGTTGGAAAATTCAGATGCAACGACATTGACCGAAGTTGCGGAAGTAGTGAAGAAAACTGCTTTCAAAATTACCCGCGTGGGCGAACTCATCGGTCGCGAAGCCTCGAAAATACTGGGCATCCCGTTCGGTATTCTTGATTTGTCGCTGGCACCGACCCCCGCCGTCGGCGACTCGGTGGCGCGCATCCTTGAAGAAATGGGCTTGAGCGTCTGCGGTACGCACGGCACGACGGCTGCCTTGGCATTGCTGAACGATGCCGTGAAAAAAGGCGGCATGATGGCTTCCAGCGCGGTCGGCGGCCTGAGCGGCGCATTTATCCCTGTTTCCGAAGACGAGGGCATGATTGCAGCTGCCGAAGCCGGTGTGCTGACACTGGACAAACTCGAAGCCATGACAGCCGTCTGCTCCGTTGGTTTGGACATGATTGCCGTCCCCGGCGATACGCCTGCTCATACCATTTCCGGCATCATCGCCGACGAAGCCGCCATCGGCATGATCAACAGCAAAACCACCGCCGTGCGTATTATTCCGGTAACCGGCAAAACCGTCGGCGACAGCGTTGAGTTCGGCGGCCTGTTGGGCTACGCGCCTGTAATGCCGGTCAAAGAAGGCTCATGCGAAGTGTTCGTCAACCGAGGCGGTAGAATCCCGGCTCCGGTTCAATCGATGAAAAACTGATTGGATTGATAAATAAAAGGCCGTCTGAAATTGATTTTCAGACGGCCTTTAATGCTGTTTTTTATCGGCGATGTTGCGGTTGAAAATGTGGTAGTTTTCTTTGGCAAAGCCGATGTTGTAGGGCGCGCTGATGCTGCGGATTAAAACCAAATCGCGGTTGCGCACCAATATGGTGGGATCGATAACGACATCATATTGCCCTGCAATCGAGCGGCCGGTTTCCCGATACGAGCGGCTGCTTTTGGCTTGGACAATATGCACCGCGTCGATATGCGGATTGGCGTCAAACAGGCTGCGGTTGGCCTCGGTGCAGACCACGCCGATGCGGATGTGCGGCGCGGATTTTTTGATTTCGCGAAAGGCAAACGAGCTGACGATGTAGTCGCCGATTTTGCCGTCTTGGCGCAAAAACAGAATACCGCCGATATTCTCCGGCGCAAGCGGCTTTTCAGACGGCACCGGCGCACGGTCGAGCCACGCCTTGCCCGCACGGATGCGCAGCGTTTGCAGGCGTTTTTTGATGGCTTTGAACAGGGTTTTAGCGGTCATTTTTGGGGTCTTTTGGGTGCGGACGGCCTATTCGTTCCCTCTCCTGCTTGCGGGGGAGAGCTAGGGTGGGGGCGTTTGCGGCTTCGGGAACATTACGAGGCGGCGGCAAAGCGTTTCTGTGAAACGCCACCCCCTCCCCAACCCTCCCCCGCGCGAGCGCAGGAGAGGGAGTTGGAAACCGGTCGTTTTCAGTTTTTCAGACGGCCTTTTACCGAATCGTTTTGCTGTAAATATATTGCAGCCCCTTTGTGCCCATAAAGGTTCGCCCCGTATCGGCAAATCCGCAGCTTTGGTACAGGCCGATGGCGGCGCGGTTGGCGTGGTGTACGCCGAACACGATTTCGTCGCAGTCGGGC
>NZ_CATNVN010000096.1:0-6964 GCF_951230505.1 uncultured Neisseria sp. | reverse complement strand
CGATAGAAAAATGAAAAAAGGCCGTCTGAAAATCTGGTTTCAGACGGCCTTTCGCTTTAAAGGGGTAGATTTAAGAGAAACCCAAGCGTTTATCGGGTCGGGTAAACACAAAAATAAACAGAGAAGTTAACGCGCCCAAAGTATCGGCAAGCATGTCTTTTTGCGCGTCCCAAATATCGCCTTGAGAACCCAAGAATTCCAGCCCGGCCTCTCCGCCGTCGATGACGGCATATTGCCATTCGATGATTTCATAGGCAGCAGCAACGCTCATAATGAAGAATAGGGAGAAAAATAAGGCCAGCGGCAGATTGCACAGCTTGCGGCGCAGCAGCCATTCGGCCATCGGGTAGGCATAAAAGCCGATGATGTAATGGGCAATACGGTCGTAATGATTGCGGTTTTCGCCCAAAATCGGTTCGACAAAGCGGTTGATGGATTCAAACGGTACATCGGCAAAAGTATAGTATGCACCGATGGAATGCATAATCAGCCAAAAACTCATGAATAAGTAGGCCAAGTTGCTGAAGCGGAAAATGCGGTAGGTGGCAACAAGAAGGAAGAATACGGATGCTACGGGAATGATTTCAGCGTACCAGACCGCGCGGTCATGGGGATTGATGCCTGACCAAACAATGAGGGCAAAGATAATTGTGGCAAGAAAAATGGGAAAGATTGGAGAGGGTTTATTCATTTTGTGTGTGTAATAACAATGGTTGCGTATTGTATAACGAATTGGCAGGGCTGGCAGTTTCATACATTCAAGGCCGTCTGAAAACATCTTTCAGACGGCCTGAAGTTTAGCCGTTCCAGAAATAACGGGTGATGTGGAAAAACACAGGTGCAGCAAAACAAATCGAATCCACACGGTCAAGCATACCGCCGTGGCCGCGTATCATATTGCCCCAGTCTTTGACACCGTAATCGCGTTTGATGGCAGACATAACCAGGCCGCCAAAGAAACCCATCAGGCAGACGATAAAGCCGATAACGGCTGCTTGGCCGTGGGAGAACGGCGTAATCGGCGCCATCAGTGCGGCAATGGCCGTGGCCGATAAAATACCGCCGACAGTGCCGGAAATGGTTTTGGACGGCGAAAGCGAAGGCATAATTTTTGCACCGCCAATCAGTTTGCCCCAAACGTATTGCAACACATCCGATACTTGTACCACCCCAATCAGGAAGATCAGCAACAGGATATTGTTACCGTTATCGAAGCCGTCCAAGTCTAGAAACATCAGCGCCGGAACATGAGACAGGCAGAAGATGCAAATCATCGCCATCCATTGCGTTTTGGCGGCGCGTTCCAAAAAATGCGCGGTTTGGCCGCTGAGGCTGGCAATAATCGGCAGTATCAAAAAGCCATAAACTGGAATAAAAATGCTGAACATGCCGTACCAGCCGTCATAGACGAAATAGTATTGCACAGGCAGAAGCAGGTAAAAGCAGACCACCATGCTGTAATAGTCGCTGCGTCGGCGATAGACGAGGGTCATAAACTCGCGCAGTGCGGCAAATGAAATCAGGAAAAACAGTACAACCGTCCCGATTTTTCCGAACCAAAACGCGCCCAGCAACACCAGCGTCATCAGCCACCATGCGTAAATGCGGGCATTGAGGTTGGCGATGGTGGCATTATCTGCGCCGTTTTTGCGCTTGAGCCATTGTCCGATGATGCTGGCAAAACACAATACGGCAAATACGCCGACAAAAATATAGCTGGCTTGCGGAGTCAGATGAGCGGTGGCTTGTTCGACAATGATTTGTTGGGAAGTCGTAGAAAGGCTCATGCTTGTCCTCCTTTGTTTTGTTGAACTTCAGGTTCATTTTGGCGAAGCTCGCTGCGGTCGTTTTCAGACGGCCTGAGTGCCAGCAGTGCTTCACGGCTGCGTGTCAAAAAGCTGTCTTTGTCTTCGTTTTCCTGCAAAGTAAGCGGCTGTCCGATATGGACTTCACACAAAAGTGGGATAGGCAGGATTTTGCCTTTGGGCAGTACGCGGCTGATGTTGTCTATCCAAATCGGCACAAATTCGGTATTGGGTTTGCTTTTTGCCAGATGATAAATGCCGGACTTGAATGGCAGCAGGATGGTGTTGTCGTCAGTGTTGCGCGTGCCTTCAGGGAAAATAATCAAGGAGTCGCCTGCGTTCAGCGCGTCTTTCATCTGTTCGGTAATCGCTTGCGGATTATTGCTATGGCGCGGAATCAGCAAGGCATTGAAAACATTTTGAATGATGAAGCGTTTGAGTTTGCTCGTCAGCCAGTAATCCGAACCGGCGACAGGGCGCGTGGACAAGCGCCAGCGGCGGGGCAGGGAAATCCACACCAGCACAAAATCGCCATGGCTGCCGTGATTGGCGTAATAGACCTTTTGGTGCTGATTGAATGTCAGCTCGCGTGGGCTTTTGGGGCGCACGCCCGTAAGAAAAGAGACCGACAGACATAAGGCTTGATCGGTCAGCCAGGCAAGTTGTTTTTTGAGGAAGTTTTTCATTGTTTCTGCCTTTTGAAATGAGATACCGCTCTAGATTTGGTTTGGGTACATCAGCAAAAATAATCAAATGCTTTGGATAAGCAAAATTAAAAATTGTGCGGCGGTCAGGTATAAGCTTTTGCGCCATAGAGAAAGTGCGCCGTTTATCCGTTGGGTCAAAGTACGGCTGCCTGAAATTTGACGCAAACCGTTTTGCTGTAAGGATTGGTCAAAGTCTTCAGGAGAGTAGCAGTTGTCGGCAAAGTCTTGGAACACGCGGCGATCGAAGTGAACGCGGATATGGCAGTACAACAAAACCGCTGCTAAGAAAAGTTGCACCTCAAACCATGCGTCGCCATATTTTGCCGACAAGGCGAGCAGCAAGGCATTGCAGGCGGCAACATAATGTGCGGTAGAGAGCAGGTGGGCAGTAATACGGCTATCGGTTGCGTTGTCCATCATTATCCTTGTTTTAAACGGTTGGCAGCAGCTTCGACTGCTTGGGCGGTGGCCGGCGATAATACTATTTGCGGCCGAGCCTGTTTGAGTTCGGCCTTCGCTTGCGCCAAGTTTTTGCCGCCACCATAGACCAGCAGCCACGTCAGCACCACTGCGGCACTTCTTCCATAACCCAAAGCGCAACATACCAGCACTTTGCCGTGTTTTTGGCGTAAGGTTTCCAATATCAAGGCCGTCTGAACCAAATCGTTTTCAGACGGCGTTACCATATCCAGTAAAGGCAGGGCGCGATATTCTCCCTGATAGCTACGGCAGGGATATTCGGCGCATACATCCAATACGGCAGGCAGATGGTTTGAAATTCCCAAAATGCTGCCAATCAATACATCATGGCGGACTTGTGCCGTTTTCGCCTTACCTCGTAACCAATACGCCATGTTTAGCCGTACACCCACCAGATAAGGCAACAGCAAAACCGTCGCTGCCGCCGATAATTTACCGTTAGCCTGTTTTTGGAATACGTTTGTATTTCCAGTCAAATAGGCAAAGGCCACTATCAGCAAAGACACGCTCATCCATATCAACCACAGCCACGCTCATCCATATCAACCACAGCCACGCGCCACCCAGCAACGCGGGTAACGCCGTCAAACACGCACCAAGCAAATACAACAACGCAATCTTTCTTGAGCGTACATCACTTGAGCCCAGTTTTAACGGCGAAGTCATCTGACGCGGGAAAGCCCACAACACCAGCCAGCCGAGCAATGCACCGGTCGGCACGTCAATAAAATGATGTTGATAAGTCGTCAGTACTGACAAGGCAATCAGGCTTTGCCATAAGAAAAGCGGCAGGCGGATTTTGGGAAAGCGTGTCCAATAAAATGCACCTACGATAATCGCCAGCGCAATATGCAAAGATGGTGCTTGGTTGTACGGCAAATCAAATGCAGCCAATGAATCAAACAGCCAGCCTGACAGCCCATCGGCAGGCGGTTTAGGCCACCCGAAACGCAGCGGAAACAGCACAAAGCAAGCAGTCGCAATTAGTTGGGCAGCTACAAGGTGCGCTATATATCGGTTTTGTTCATGTGTATCACGACAAAGAAAAAATGCCGCGGCATACATCAGGTTTAGCGACCAATAAGGCACAATCGTCCATGCCCAAAACGGAATATTGCGCTCCCATGCAAAAGCGATTTCAGGCACATAGTCCAGCGATGCCGCATAATGGTTGGAGAGGCCGTAGCTGGTGTAGAACAGGATACCGACTGAAATCAGCTTGAGCAGGGAGGTTTTGAGGGTGGGTTTCATGGGGGATTAGTTAATAATTAAATATTTTGATTCCGTGAGCCTATTTAAGATAAGTGATATTCGTACCATCAATGCTAAGAACTTTTCTATTCAGTAGATGCTGTAATAGTTTTTCAGTTTCATGATTGTTGGATTTTGCATGTGCTTTTATAGTGTTTCGTAATGTACTGACTTTACCTGGGCGTTTTGATGGTTCAACTGACAGTGCGGCAATTACTTTTTTCCACATGGTTTCATCAGGCAAATGGAGTATTTTCTTTTGAGATATGGGATTGGGATTAGTATGGGGAAATGGAGCATATTCAATTTTTCCATTGTTTTGGCGAATATGGTTTTGTTCGCGCAAATGGCGTGCAAAGGCTTGAATATCAGCTTGACTAATAGTAAGTGAGAGAGCATCTGCACGTTTCTGTACGGCATCTTGAAAATCAGTATAAGTTTTGGGTTTGATATTCAAAATATAACGTTGGATTTTCTGTAATAGATCATTGTCACTGATGTGGTAAATCACTATACCTTGCTCATCAACACTAATTAAGTTTTGTGTTTTAAGTTTATTAATAATATGAGCAGTCGTTGTTTCGCATTCTTCGTCTGTTTTACCTTGAAATTGTTCGCGTAAAATATATTTACACAGATTTTGTTGCAAATTATGTAAGCGAGATGGAAGAAAAGCGTTGGGCTGACGCAAAGCAGTTAAGGCTGCTTGAAAATAAGGTGCTAATGACTGGGGTGGTTTGAGAGAATTTTCAGGTTGAGGGTGGGGTTCTAGTAGTTTTGTTGGAGGTGTAGTATTAATTTTTGTGTGCTGCACTTCATCTATATTTGCTAGGCGTACAACACCTTTTGCCTCCTGCTTTTCTAAGATATGTTCTACTAAGATATCGTAACCACCATCACGAGAAAGTATACCAATTTGAGCATCTGTATCTGTAGCTATAATTTTTCCAAGATAATAAGAAAGATAAAAATCTAATGCGTTTTTGCCTGATTTCTGTAAGTGAATAAGATGGACACGTTCGCCAAATGGAAGCAATGATGCCACTAAACTAATGGGTAATGATTTATGTTGTGTGCCTAAAAATAACCAAATATGAGTATCTTCAGTTGGTAATTTGTCCAGATTTTGCGGTTGGATATTTTCAAAGTCGATTAGTAAGTGTTTCATAGTATTATTTAATTGGGCTGACGTTTATACCCAAAATCCCTTTTAATATTATTTTTGTTGAGTTATTAATGCTCAACTTATATACCAGGCTGTCTGAAAGTTAAAAAATTGTTCAGACGGCCTTTATTTTTATTTCTTCACTGCCAAGCTCACGGTGAAAATACCGTCTTCGTCTATCCATTGATGGATTTTTTCAAAACCGGCCTTTTCAACCAACTGATCCATTTCCTGCTGACTGCGGCGGCGCATTACCCAGTTTGGGCTGCCTGCTTTGTGGCTGGTCAGGGCGCGGGCAATCATTTCCAGTTGTGGATGCCACGGCTGGCCGGTATAGATCAGGTAGCCGCCGGTTTCAATGGCTTCTCCGAAGCCGTAGAGCGAGTTCAAAATCAAATCGTTGTCGGCAAACAATTCGTGCAGGCCGGAGACGATGCCCAGCGTTGGACGCGGCTGTAAATCGTGATAATTGGCGCGGTCGTAGGCATTGACCTCGTTAAAGGTAACCGTATTTTGCAAGCCACGCTCGGCAATCAGCTTGCGACCGGCTTCGACATTAATCGGGCTGTAATCGCGCAAGCGTACGGAATCAGGCAATGTGTCGGCAGTTAGGGCATCCAATACATAGCGGCCATGACCGGACGCAATATCCAAAACGTGTACAGGTTTCTCTGTATCACGCAATTTGGCTGAGGCCATCTGAATGGCTTTGCCGATATTGACTTTGCGTTGGCGGATACCGCGCCAGCCGATGGCGTTGAGATAGTATTTGTCCACCCATACACCGAAAGCATTGCTGCCTTGCGGTTGATTGCGGTAAACGTAATCCAGTGTGCTGCCTGAATCAAAACCTGTTTCTTGACCGATTCTCAAGCCTTCACTCCAGCGCGAACCCAGTTTGAGCGAGGCGCGATATATTGCCCAAAATGCGCCGCGAGGTGTACAAACAGGCAAAGGCGTAGCCAGTTCGTCAGCTTCACGACGGCTGTCTCCAAATAAGTGCGCTTGAGTCAGATCGACTTGTTGTAAAGGCTGATTGAAACGCTCGCGGATAAAACGGCGCATTTCAACAAAAGCGATTTCACGGTCTTGCTCGCCTAACGTGTCGTGATAGAAACCGGGCAATATATGGCGTTCTTTAATATGGCTGCCCAAACGGTTGTAGAAATCGTGTTGCGGTTTGTGATGAACAACCCAATCGCTGCCTGAAATCAACAGTTGTACAGGCGTAGTAATCGCTTGCGCATCGGCAACCACACGTTCAGCGGCTTCGTATAAACCCAGCAGGATGCGCACAGAAATAGCGCGGGCAATAAGCGGATCATTGTCGTAGCTTTTTTGACGTTCGACATTGTGGGTCAGATAGTGGGCTTTGACGTAGCTGTTGACAAAGAAATTGCCACGCCATTTTTGCATAATTTTCAAACCGGTACGGGCAAACGGAACATAGAGTTTAACTTTGAACGCAGGCGAAGCCAATGCGGCGCAACGTATTTTCGGTGCGTAATCGTGCAACCAAGTAGAAACCAATACCGCACCGACACTTTGCGCGATAA
>NZ_CATNVN010000095.1:0-6974 GCF_951230505.1 uncultured Neisseria sp. | reverse complement strand
CGAGATCTACACTCTTTCCCTACACGACGCTCCTCCGATCTGTTTTCCACCAACCAACTGCGCGCTTTTTTAACCGTATCGCAATTGGGAATACCGTATAGTTTTATCATCTTATTTATCCTTGGTTGTCTTCATAAAATCACAAATTCAGGCCGTCTGAAACTTTTCAGACGGCCTGAATTGAATACAGCTTATTTCTTAGCAGCTTTCTTCACTTTAATCTTCACACTTTTACCTTGAGCATTATTTTTATGCCCAGCTTTAACAGAAGCTGTTTTCGTCTGCGCTTTTTTCTTGCTTGCGGCTTTAGGTTTGCTTGACTTGGCAGGCTTGGAGGTAGGTTTACTTTTCACCTTGCTCTTCTTTGCCTTCACGGGAGTAGCCAACGCTTCATCAATTTCTTTAGCCGAAAGTTTACGCTTACGCTTTTCGACAGGCTTGTCAACAGCTGTCGGCTTACTCACAGATTTCGCTTTTCTACTGCCGCGTTTCTTACCAACTGAACCGCCGCTGATTAAGGTCAAATCAATCTTGCTGGTATCCAAATCAGCACGCGCGACTTTTACAGTGACCGTATCACCCATGTTGAAACGGACACTGCTGCGTTCGCCCTCAATCGCCATAATTTCAGGACGGAAGTTGAAATAATCTTCTCCCAAATCACTGATATGAACCAAGCCGTCAATATGAATATCGTCCAAGGTTACAAAAATACCGAAACTGGTCATGCCCGAAATCTTGCCGCTGAAGACTTCGCCGACTTTGTCGCGCATATAATAAGTTTTCAGCCAGTTTTCCACATCGCGGCTGGCTTCATCGGCTCGGCGCTCGCAGAAAGAGGTATGCACGCCCAAAGCCTGCCAAGTTTTATTGGGCTGGTAAGTTTGTCCGTTCAATACAGCCTTAATAGCACGATGGACCGTCAAATCTGGATAACGGCGGATAGGCGAAGTAAAGTGTGCATATGCGCTATAAGCCAGACCAAAGTGACCGTCGCAATGCGGCTCATAAACCGCCTGCTGCATAGAACGCAACATCATTACTTGTAACAATTCCGCGTCTGGACGTTTTTTGAATTGCTCGGCAAGCGCAGCATAGTCTTTCGGCGTCGGATTATCACCGCCACCCAAACTCAGCCCCAGCAAACCAAGCTGCTCGCGTAAAGTGGCCAGTTTTTCGGGAGTCGGGCCCAAGTGATTGCGGAACAAAGCAGTATGTTTGTTTTTCAGCAAAAATTCTGCCGCGCAAACATTCGCCGCCAACATACATTCTTCAATCAGCTTGTGCGCATCATTGCGGACAACGGGAACGATCTTGTCGATTTTACCGTTGTCATCAAAAATCATCTGAGTCTCAACGCTCTCAAACTCAACCGCGCCACGCTCGAAACGTTTTTTCTGCAAGATTTTAAATAACTTATACAGAGTATCAATTTGCGGTTTAGACGGATGATCCCGGCCGTCTGAAATCCAATCCCAAACTTGATTGTAAGTCAGTCGCGCATGCGAACGCATTACTGCCGGATAGAAACGGTATTCCTTGATATTGCCGGCATAGGTAATCATCATATCGCACACCATACACAGGCGTTCAACATCAGGATTGAGCGAGCAGATACCGTTGGACAACTTCTCCGGCAGCATCGGAATCACACGGCGTGGGAAATACACGCTGGTACTGCGTTCCTGAGCATCTACATCAATTCCGTCATCAGGACGGACATAATGGCTGACATCGGCAATCGCTACCACCAAACGGTAATTGCGGCCGACTTTTTCAGCAAAAACCGCATCGTCAAAGTCCCGTGCAGTTTCGCCGTCAATGGTTACCAGAGGCAAATCGCGTAAGTCCACGCGCCCTTTCAAGTCGGTTTTACGCACATGATCGGGAATTTTCTTCGCAGCTTTGACACATGCTTCGCTGAATTGATGAGGCAAATGGTGCTTGCGCACAGCGATTTCGATTTCCATACCGCTGTCGGCATAATCGCCCAACACTTCAATTAACTTAGCCACAGCAGGACGATGCGCTTCAGGATACGTCTCAATTTCAGCCACAATCACTTGGCCGGATTGCGGTTTAAATTGCGCCACACTTTCAGGCTCTAACACGATACTTTGGCTCAAACGCTTGTCTTCGGCCTCCAAAATGGCCACGCCGCGATCCATATAAAAACGGCCGACCACTTTAGACTGCGCACGCTCCACCACATCCAAAACTGTACCTTCACGACGGCCTCTGCGGTCGATACCGGCAGGACGAACGGTAACAATATCCCCGTGCATCACGCCGCGCATCTGACGCTCATACAAAACGAAATCGCCTTCGCCCGTCGGCGTTAGCGGCACGGCAAAACCAAAGCCGTCTTTATGCGCTTCGACACGGCATTTAACCAATGCCAATTTTTCTGCCGCGCATACCGCGCCACGTCGGTTGATCAACACCTGACCATCACGTGCCATCGCTTTCAGACGGCGTTCGAAGAATTCATATTCATCTTCTGTAATCGACAATTCATGTGCCAAAGCTTCGATTTTTGTCGGCACACCTTTTTGTTCCAATAATTCAATGACCCACTCACGGCTGGGCAACGGATGAGAGTAACGTTGTTTCTCCCGCTCCAAATACGGGTCTTTTTCTCGTAAATTTAAAGATTTAGTATTTTTGTTCATTTTGATAGTTGACATTCTTTTTTTAAAATATATAATAGCTGCTTCTTCGCAGTTCAGGTAGTCAACTCTACCTTAAATTGAAGAATAAAGCAAAGCCCAGGTGGCGGAATTGGTAGACGCGCTAGCTTCAGGTGCTAGTGTCCTCACGGGCGTGGAAGTTCGAGTCTTCTCCTGGGCACCAAATAATTTGGTGCTTCTTTGCTTAAGAAAATTTAAATTGCCCAGGTGGCGGAATTGGTAGACGCGCTAGCTTCAGGTGCTAGTATCCTCACGGGTGTGGAAGTTCGAGTCTTCTCCTGGGCACCACTGATAAATCAATCAGTTAAGTTTTCACATTATTCTGAATAACAAGTCAGGATAATAGTCCACAGAGAGGTGGATGAGTGGTTTAAGTCGCACGCCTGGAAAGCGTGTATACGTGAATAGCGTATCGAGGGTTCGAATCCCTTCCTCTCTGCCAGATACTAAAGACACCAACTAATGGTGTCTTTTTTCATATCTGCCCTTCTTAAAAATATTACATTACACTTTTATTTCTCTTACCTTCCAATCAGAAACCTGCCACTCATTCTTATCTTAATACTAAACCTTAATGATTAAAGGCTCTCTGAAAGTTTTCAGACGGCCTCTTTCTTAAAACTTACCAAATCCCAAACCATTGTTTATCAGACTGCTTTTTATTACCGTTCTGCTGCTCGTGGTTTTGACGGCGAAATTGCCAAGGTGCTTGCGGATTGTCTTTTTTCCATAAGCCTTTACGCTTTTCCTTGGCTTGTTTTTGTGCGGCCGAATAGTCAGTGTAAGCGGTTTTACTTTGTTGTTTTTTGGCATAACTTTCATAATGCCATGCGGCGCCATCCCGTATTTGCATCAAATTCAGGTCAATCGTGCCGACTGATACTTGGGCAACTTCGCGCTGGTAACGGTCGGCTTCAAACACGCGGACTTTGGCTTTTTTATGCAATGCGGCATCAATCAGATTGTCTCGTGATTGCGTACCATAAGCCTGGTTGATTTCCGGCGCATCGATATAGGCCATGCGGATTTTGTGTTTCCTGCCATCGCTATCGATAATGTGCATGGTATCGCCATCATGGATTTTGATGATTTTTCCGTTGTATGTGTAGGATTGTCGCGATGACTTTTGTTTTTGTTCCGGTTTGGGTTTGGGTTTAGCTTCAGCTTTGGTGTCAGAGGTGGCTTTGACGACATTTTCACCTAGCCATTCATTGACCTTTTCCAAACCGATATTATCGCCTTGTGCCAATGTTGCAGCAACGCTTACCCCGGTACGAATCAACTCGGTATCGCGTGAGCTGTAACCAAGCGCGCCCAAAACGGATAAAACAACGGGCAACCATTTTATAATTTTACTGATTTGCATATTTTGCCAAATTGAAGGCCGTCTGAAAGACCTAATGCACTTTCAGCCGGCCTTTTAAGATTGATTAATCTTCATTAATCCTGACAAGGCAGGATGACTTTTGCGCCTTCTGCCGTACCCAAAACCAACACATCGGCGGCATCGCGGGCAAAAATACCGTTTTCGAGTACGCCGGTAATTTTATTGATTTCATCTTCCATTTTCAGGGCTTGGTCGATATTGAGGCCGTGAACATCGACGATTTGGTTGCCATAGAAAGTAGTATAGCCGACACGCAACTCAGGCTGCCCGCCCATGGCAAGCAGTTTGCGCGACACCAGCGAACGGGCATTTTCAACCACTTCTACCGGCAATGGAAATTTGCCCAAGCGGGAAACATATTTGCTTTCATCGGCGATACAGACAAATTTATCGGATGCGCTGGCCACGATTTTTTCGTTCAAATGCGCACCACCGCCGCCTTTAATCATTTGCAGCGCGTGGTTAACTTCGTCTGCGCCGTCAACATAAACCGCCAAACCCATCACTTCATTCAGTGAAACTTCTGGAATCTCGTATTTCGCCAAAAGCTCGCTGGATTTTTTAGAAGTAGACACGGCACCCTTGATTTTCTTACCACTTTTACCCAAAGCTTCGATAAAGAAGTTGATGGTAGAGCCGGTACCGATACCGATGTATTCGTTTTCAGGAACAAATTCCACCGCTTTTTCGGCGGCAATGCGTTTAAGTTCGTCTTGAGTTGCCATATTGTCAGTCTTTCAGTTTGAATAATAAAGTAATTTTAAGCTCTTAGGCTTTAATCAGCAATACTGTCGCTTGTGCTTCAATGGCTTCCATACGTCCCAGATAGCCAAGTTTTTCGTTGGTTTTGCCCTTGATGTTCACGCAGTTTTCAGGCAAACCTAAATCTGCAGCAATATTGGCGCGCATTGCCGGAATGTGTGGCGCAAGTTTTGGCTTTTGCGCAATCACGGTCGTATCGACATTAACCACCTTCCAACCCAATGCCTGCACGCTTTGATAAGCCTCGCGCAACAACACACGGCTGTCGGCATCTTTGAATTCGGCGGCAGTATCAGGAAAATGACTGCCGATATCGCCCAAACCGGCCGCACCCAACAGAGCATCGGTAATCGCATGCAAAAGCGCATCGGCATCTGAATGACCCAGCAAGCCTTTTTCAAACGGAATATTGACGCCGCCGAGTATTAAATCTCGGCCTTCAACCAACTGATGGACATCGTAGCCCTGTCCGATACGGATATTCATATTGTTTCCTTAAATAATGGGTTTTAATTGTTCAGACGGCCTTGAGCAACAATCTAACAATGTATTCGTCTTGCGGCAGCGTTAATTTCAAATTGCGCGTATCACCCTGCACCAAGCGCGGCCGGATACCCAGTTTTTCAACCGCCGATGCTTCATCCGTAATCTCACTCAAATCATCAACCGATAAAGCACGGTGTAACAAGGCCGTCTGAAAAAGCTGCGGCGTCTGCGCCTGCCATAATCCTGCGCGCGCAACGGTTTCATCAATATGATGATTGCCATCTACCCGCTTGAGCGTATCGGCCACCGGTATGGCCAAAATACCGCCTTCATTGCTCTCGCCCGCCTCATCAAGCAAACGCGTTAACGCTTCAGCAGGTAGGCAACAGCGCGCGGCATCATGAACCAAAATATTGTCTTGCATATCGGCTAAACCTTGTTCTAATAAAGTAGATACGCCGTTGCGTACCGTTTCAGCACGACTTGCGCCGCCTACTCGAAAGACGCGTACTTTCTCAGACAGGGCCGTCTGAAAAACCGAATCTTCCGGCGAAAGGATAACGGCAATTAAATCTATACAAGGGTGTTGCTCAAAGATTTCTATGGTATGTTGCAATACGGTTTTACCATTGATTTCAACATATTGTTTGGGTTTGCCTGCGCCAAATCGCGTTCCCACACCAGCAGCAGGAATCAAAGCGATATTGCGGCGCATCATGCTGACGCTCCGGCATTGGCCTCATCTGGTGTTTCGGCCTTGCGCCATACACACGCATCGCCCAAATCATCCAAATATTTTTCATGTGCGGCCAACTCGTCCGCATTGGCTTTGATGACTTTCAACTGCGACGTACGTTTGGTTTCCGCAATAACGGTTTGTTTAACTTCGCCCTCTTCTTCCGCCTCGCCGCCCATCAGGTCGAACTGCTGACGCGTCATGGCAAGATAGACTTCACCCAAAAGCTCGCAGTCGATTAACGCGCCGTGCAAAACACGTTTGCTGCGGTCAACGGAAAAGCGGTTACACAACGCATCCAAACTCGCCTTTTGCCCCGGGAACATTTCACGCGCCATAGCCAGCGTATCGGTGACTTTGCAACCAAGTTCCTCAACAGAAGGCAAACCCATGCGACGGAATTCCATATTCAGAAAGCCGACGTCAAACTTGGCATTATGGATAATTAGCTCTGCGCCACGGATAAAGTCGGCAATCTGTTCACCCACTTGGGCAAACGGCGGCGCATTCTTTGCTTCCAATGCTTCAATCGTCAAACCATGCACCTTCGCCGCTTCCTCCGGCATATCGCGTTCGGGGTGGACATATAAATGAAGTTTGGAGTCGGTCATTTGGCGGTTGATCATTTCCAAGCCGGCAAATTCGACCAGACGGTCGCCGTTTTCAGGATAAAGACCCGTAGTTTCCGTATCGAGGATAATCTGACGTTGGCTCATGGTTGGTGGTTTCTGCAATTATCAAAACGCCTTGAATCATACTGAAGGCCGTCTGAAATGTATAGTCAGCAAAACTTTAGCTGCTTTTGAAATACCCTTTTATAGCTGGATATTTTTCAGACGGCCTTTATTCTTTTTTCATCCAATAGCCATCTATTACTCCAATTTTGAGTAGAAAATCCAATTTCTACAAAATT
>NZ_CATNVN010000094.1:0-7012 GCF_951230505.1 uncultured Neisseria sp. | reverse complement strand
GTTTATGAAGTCGTGTTGAAAAACGGCGAGAAAATCGAAGTTGAAAACCCGTCCAAACTGCCTGAAATCAGTACCATCGAAACCATTCTTGAGCCGATTATCACTGCGACCATTCTTGTACCTCAGGAATATGTCGGCAACGTCATGACTTTGTGTAACCAAAAGCGCGGCGTTCAGGTCAATATGCAATACATGGGCCGCCAAGTCATGCTGACTTATGATTTGCCAATGAACGAAGTCGTAATGGATTTCTTCGACAAGCTCAAATCGACTTCGCGTGGTTATGCTTCGTTGGACTACCATTTCAAAGAGTTCCAACCGTCTGATTTGATTAAGCTCGACATTATGGTCAACGGCGAAAAAGTCGATGCATTGAGCCTGATTGTGCACCGTCAAAGCGCCGTTCACCGCGGCCGTGAGCTGGCGTCAAAAATGCGCGAACTGATTCCGCGTCAGATGTTTGATATTGCCGTACAGGCCGCCATCGGCAGTCAGATTATCGCCCGTGAGAACGTCAAAGCCCTGCGTAAAAACGTTTTGGCTAAATGTTACGGCGGCGATATTACGCGTAAGAAAAAACTTCTCGAAAAACAAAAAGCAGGTAAGCGCCGCATGAAACAAGTGGGTAATGTGGAAATCCCGCAAAGCGCATTCTTGGCGATTCTGCAAGTGAGTGATAAATAATGAGTATAAATCTGACTTTAGGTGCAATCGTTGTGCTGCTGGCCGGCTTGGTCCTCAACTTCAAAAGCAGCAAAGAGCGCCAGGAAAACGGCGAATGGAGCTCCGGCCTGCAATGGAGTTATCTCTTGTGCATGGTCGGCGTATTCGGCATTTTGTCCGAATTTATGAGCTTTACCGCCGTATTGCTGGTGTTTGTCGTGTTCACCGGTATTGTTTGGGCAATCCATAAAGGCCGTCTGAAAAAAAGTGAAACCGGCGAAGACAATGCACATTTTACCGACTACATGGGCGGCTTTTTTCCCATCATTTTGGTTATCTTTGTATTGCGCAGCTTTATTGCCGAGCCATTCCAAATTCCGTCCAGTTCCATGCGTCCGGGCTTGGTCAAAGGCGATTTTATCTTAGTGAACAAATTTTCTTACGGTATCCGCCTGCCGATTTTGAATAAGGTCGTTATCCCAGTCGGCAACATTGCCCGAGGCGATGTCGTGGTGTTCAATTACCCACTTCAGCCTGAGATGAATTACATCAAACGTATCGTCGGTATTCCGGGCGACGTTGTGGAATACCGTGATAAGGTTTTGACTGTTAACGGTGAAATTATTTCCGAAAAACCAAACGGTAATTATCAATACGCAGATGATACCGATCCGTCTATGATTCATACGCTTGAGCGTTTTCAGACGGCCTTGAACGGCAAAAACTTTGATGTGGTCAAAGAAGCCGGTCAGCCTTCCGTATCTATTGCCGTATTGAACAAATATACTTCCGAAGTAATGCCTGAAAGCAATTACTCGCTTGAAACAAGCGGTTTGGAAAATTGCGAATACGCAGAAGACGGCAATGGCTTTATCTGTAAAGTTCCCGAAGGCCGTTATTTCGCGATGGGTGACAACCGCGACAACAGCGCCGATTCCCGTTACTGGGGATTTGTTGATGACAAACTGATTGTCGGCAAAGCCTTCTTTGTTTGGATGAACTTTGGCGAACTCAGCCGTATCGGTACCAGTATCAAATAAGCAATAAACAGATTAAAAGGCCGTCTGAAATTTTTCAGACGGCCTTTTTGGTATCTATTTTTTGTTTTTTAACGAACCTAAATAAATCGCTAATAAAGTTAAAGTGGCGCCACTCCATTGGACAATATTAATCGGTTTATCCAGCCAGAAATAATCGATCAACATGGCGGCGACTGGTTCGGAGAGAAGCAAGAGTCCGGTCAGTGATAAGGATAAAAGCGGGATGGCGTAAGCGATCAATGCCCAAGCAAAGCATTGCATGACGATGCCGTAGATGGAGACTAGAATCACATCGTTTAAAGTTTTGGGGTAAAGATGGGCGGTATCGAATAGTAGAGATGGGATAATCAGCGCCATTGCGCCGCCGAAGCTTAAAATCATCATGAGCGGAAACAAACCGACTTTTTCCTGCTCATGGGTTTTGCGTACGAAAACCATAGACAAGGCCAGCATGGCACCGGATACTACGCCGCTGACAAATCCCCATGCGGCATTGTTGTTATGACCGAACTCTGGACTGCCGATCAAGGCTACGCCTATGGTGGCCAATATCAAACTTAAAATTTGCAGGGCGCTTAGACGTTCCGAATAAAAGAAGAAGCCGATGGCGGCTAAAAAGAAAATCTGCAGGCTGTTGAGCAAGGTGGAAATGCCGGGGCCTACGGCGTGAATGCTTTCGTGCCAAAGGGCGAGGTCGAATGCGAGGAAAATGCCGGATAAGATTGCGTAGCCAACTGTTTTTCGTTTCGTGGGCATTTTTTGTCTGAAAAAACGCCCGAGTAGGAAGAATATAGGGGCGGCAATCAGTAAACGCCAGAATGCGATAGCGTAAGAGCCGACATCGACAAATTTGACAATCAAACTGCCCAAGCCGAAGACGACGCAGCCGACGACCAATAGGGGCGCTGCATAATTTCCCGAACGTGTATCCATCGGCTTCTCCAAGAATTAAATGAAGACGATTATTCCATAAAATATAGCTGGGGCGTTAATGATAAATAGTTGTCAGCCAAGATAAAGGGTTTATGATGAAAGGCCGTCTGAAAACTGTTTCAGACGGCCTTTTGATGATTTTCTGGCTTGATTTCGTATTGTTGTAGTATAAAATCGTTTTACGCCGTGTTTTCAGACGGCCTGATCAGTTTTGGTTTTGAGAAAAGGATTATTGGAAATGGCAAACCCTATTCGTGCGTTTTTGGATTATGTGCCGTCGGTTGATGAGTCTTGTTTTGTAGATGAGACTTCGGTAGTGATTGGCGAAGTGTCGCTGGCGGAAGATGTATCCGTTTGGCCTTATGCCGTATTGCGCGGCGATGTGAACAGCATTTCTATCGGCAAGCGCAGCAATGTGCAGGACGGCAGCGTTTTGCATGTGTCGCATAAGAATGCGGCGAAGCCTGACGGTTCGCCTTTGATTATCGGCGATGATGTGACGATTGGACATAAGGTCATGCTGCATGGCTGCCGGATTGGGAATCGTGTGTTGGTGGGCATGGGCTCGATTATTTTGGATGATACGGTTGTCGAAGATGATGTGATGATAGGCGCGGGCAGTTTGGTGCCGCCGCGCAAACGTTTGGAAAGCGGTTTTTTATACGTCGGCTCACCTGTGAAACAAGTGCGTCCGCTAACTGATGAGGAAAAGGAATTTTTGACGTATTCCTCTGCGCATTATGTCCGCCTGTCCGGTCAGCATAAAATTTCAAAATAAGGAAAACCAATACAATGAACGCAATTTATCTTGCTTCGGGCAGTCCGCGTCGTCGTGAGATTTTGGAGAATTTGGGTTTCACGGTACGCCGCCTTCCTGCGGATATTGATGAAACCCCTAAAGAAGGCGAAGCCGCAGTAGAGTATGTGCGCCGTATGGCATGCGAGAAAAATCAGGCAGCGGTGGCGCAATGGTTTGCTGCTCATGATCAAGAGCCTGAGTTTGCTGTATTGACGGCGGATACGACGGTGGCGGATGGTGAGGCTATTTTGGGTAAACCGGAATCTGAGGCGGATGCGGTCGATATGCTGGAACGCTTGTCCGGACGGACGCATCAAGTGTTGACGGCTGTATGTGTTTATTGGCAAGGCGTGTGCCATGATGTAGTGCAGACGAGCGAGGTGCGCTTTAAAGCGTTGACGGCTGAGGAAGTCGCAGCCTATGTTGCCAGCGGCGAGCCGATGGATAAAGCCGGTGCGTATGGGATTCAAGGCTTGGGCGGCGTATTTGTCGAGCATTTACAGGGTAGTTTTACGGGCGTGATGGGTTTGCCGGTTTATGAGACCGCGCAACTACTGAAATCTTTGGGTTTGGAAGCGCCGCCGTTTGCTTAAAATTAGGCAAATGCCGTCTGAAAGCGTGCCGACAAAAACGCTTGTTTCAGTTACAATACTGCCTTAAACAGCTTGCTTGAAGAAAGATATGAAAGAACATAAGGCCCGGAAACGCTTCGGGCAGAATTTTTTGCAGGATACGCGGATTATTAGCGATATTATCAACGCGGTCAGACCGCAGCCTGATGATATCGTGATTGAAATCGGCCCGGGCTTGGCCGCCATTACCGAGCCTTTGGCGAAAAAACTCAACTGTCTGCATGTTTGTGAAATTGACCGCGACATCGTACGCCGTCTGAAAACTTTGCCGTTCGCAGATAAATTGGTGATACACGAAGGCGATGTATTGCAGTTTGATTTCAACAGTATTGAAGGCAAGAAAAAAATTGTCGGCAACCTGCCGTACAATATTTCCACGCCGCTTTTGTTCCGATTGAGCGAAGTGGCAGACGATGTGATCGATATGCACTTTATGCTGCAAAAAGAAGTGGTCGAACGCATGGTGGCGCAGCCGAAAACCAACGACTATGGCCGTCTGGGCGTGATGCTGCAATATTTTTTCGATATGGAAATGTTGATTGAAGTACCGCCTGAATCCTTTGATCCTGCGCCGAAGGTGGATTCGGCCGTCGTGCGCATGATTCCGGTGAAACACCGCATCGGTAAAGCGGAAGATTTTGAACATTTTGCCAAACTGGTGAAACTGGCTTTCCATCAACGCCGTAAAACCATACGCAATAATTTGAAGGAACTTGCCGGCGATGATGATTTGCAGGCAGTCGGCATCAATCCGCAGGACAGGGCAGAACACATTGCCGCTGAGAAATATGTGGAATTGAGCAATTATCTGGTTCAAAAGGCCGTCTGAAACAGTGATGGCAATTTTTAAGCAACCTCCTATTCAATGGGGGTTTCGGGGTGATTCATATTTGTGGCGCGAGTTGGCGCAGTATTTTTCCAGTAAGGATATGCCGCCTGAGCGGCACCGTTTTGAAGCAGCAATTATCGGCGCAGTTTGGGTATTGACCGGGCATCGTCTCGATAGGGAAGAGCAATTTAAAGTCAATCGGTACAATAAAGGCGGAATCTCAGGCGGCATAGTCAGTTGCCGCTTTTGGCTGGAAACGGCCATTCCTTTGCTTTGGCAGCGGCAAGCGCAACTCAAGCCCCGAAAATTTTGGCAGTTTGGAAAGAAATAATGATTAAATTCAAAAATGTACACAAACATTTTAAAGATTTGCACGTTATCAACGGCGTGAATCTGGAAGTCAAACAAGGCGAGGTGGTCGTTGTATGCGGTCCTTCAGGCAGTGGCAAATCGACGCTGATTCGTACGGTAAACCAACTCGAGCGCATTGAAAGCGGCGAGATTTGGGTGGACGGCATCAATGTTGCCGATCCGAAAACCGATTTGAACAAAGTGCGTGAAGAAGTGGGTTTTGTGTTCCAAGGGTTCAATCTGTATCCTCATTTGAGCGTCTTGGAAAATATTATTCTTTCTCCGATGAAAGTGAAAAACCAAAGCCGTGAAGAGGCGGAAAAGAAAGCGATGGAGCTTTTGGAGCGCGTCGGCTTGGCGCATAAAAAAGATGCGCTGCCCGGTCAGCTTTCCGGCGGTCAGCAGCAGCGTGTGGCGATTGCACGTGGTTTGGCGATGGAGCCGCGCGTGATGTTGTTTGACGAGCCGACTTCCGCGCTTGACCCTGAAATGGTCGGCGAAGTATTGAAAGTGATGAAAGACTTGGCGGAAAGTGGCATGACCATGATGTGTGTGACCCATGAAATGGGTTTTGCGCGCGAAGTCGCCGACCGTGTGATTTTTGTCGATAAAGGCCAGATTTTGGAAGATGAAACGCCGGAAGAGTTTTTTACCAATCCGAAACACGAGCGTGCCAAACAGTTCCTGCAACAGGTGATGACACATTAAACTCGGGCCGTCTGGAAGTTCAGACGGCATGATCGGTTTGAATGATTTTGAAAGTTGAAGATAATGTATTTTGTTGACCGTACCGCTGTTGTGCTGAAGCCGACCGCCCGTTTTTTGGAATGGCTAAAATCCGCTGATGAAAATATGCCCGACCTGACCGTCGAGCAACTGCGCACCAACTGCTCCGTATTCCTTGTGCCGCAATTTGACGAACCCGAATCCGTCATTTCCTATTTTGACGAGCGTTACCAGCAGATTTTTGAAGCCGAATTGGCAGGTTGGGACATCGATAAAAGCAAATGGCCGCAAGATATGAGCTTGAAGGCTTTTTGGGAATTTTTCGATGCCGAAATCCACGATATGGTTTTGGATATGGAAGAGGCGGAATTGAACATTACGCCTGTTTTCGACAATATGATGTAAAGCCGTGAGAAGTTTTCAGACGGCCTTAAAGCCTTCGCGTTCTTTGAAAATTCTGATTGTTTTCTTACACCTTTCGGCGTTGGCCTTATGCCTTGTCGAGTTTTACGGCTGGATGATGTGGCTGGGTTTGGCGGCATTGGTCGGCAGTTTTGCCTATGCTTGGCGCAGCGTTAATTTTCAGACTCAAAATGCGGTCAGAAAAATTATCATCGACCGCCAATACCGTGCGACGGTTTACTTGAATGACGAGGAAGAGGGAAGAAGCGCGGTTTTGCAAGACAGCAGTATGTTGACGGTTTGTGCTTTGTTTTTGCAATGGAATGTTGACGGGAAAATAGTCAAACACTGCATCTTGCCCGATATGGCCGACCGCGATGCCTACCGCCGTCTGAAAGTGTGGGCGCGCTGGTGCCGTGAAAAAGAAGACAAAGCAGAACTTGCGGCAGATATGGATTAAACGGCTGTTTCAGACGGCCTTTTGAAGCGATAAATACAATGAAAACATTACAAGACTGGCTTTCTCATTTGGAGACTGCCCATAGTTCCGGCCTTATCGATATGGGTTTGGAACGCGTGGGAGAAGTGAAAAAACGCATGAATTTGGTGTCAGATCGGAAGAGCGTCGTGTAGGGAA
>NZ_CATNVN010000093.1:0-7054 GCF_951230505.1 uncultured Neisseria sp. | reverse complement strand
AAAGCAGAAAATCGACAACGTGGCCGTGAATCAGACGGTCAACCACATTGCCAATTGCGCCGCCGATAATCATGGCTGCTCCCAGTTTGCCCCAGCGTCCAAACTCATCGCGCCAGATAGCACGGGCCAAATACAGGCTGATGACAACGGCCAGGCCTAAAAAGAAGAATTTTTGCCAGCCTCCTTGATCGGCCAAAAAGCTGAATGCCGCGCCTGGATTATAGGCAAGCGTCAGGTCAAAAAAGTCTGGAATGATATTGAGGCGTTCGCCTTCGGTAAAGTGTTTCAAGATTTCCCATTTGCTCAGTTGGTCAAGAATGATGGCAACGAGGGAAAGTAAGAAAAAGGGTGTTTTTGCAGAAGAGGATGAACTCATGTTTTCAGACGGTTTATGTAATAAAGGGCTTATTTTACCTGAAAGCAGGCTGGAAGTGTTTGCGATGGCAATGACGGGAAGGCCGTCTGAAAATAGAAACGCCGCCACTTGAATGTATCAAAAGGCGGCGTGGTAAGCATGTGCGGGCTTATTGGTTTTTAAGCAATGGGAAGCCCAGTTTCTCGCGGCTTTCAACGAATTTTTGTGCAACGATACGGCTCAGTGCACGAATGCGGCCGATGTAGGTTGCGCGTTCGGTAACGGAAATGGCGCCGCGTGCATCCAAGAGGTTGAACGTGTGGCCGGCTTTGAGTACAAGCTCGTAAGCAGGCAGGGCAAGACTGGTGTCTTCAACTGCAAGCAGTCGTTTGGCTTGTTCTTCGTAGTCGTTGAATTGGCGCAAGAGCCAATCGGCATCGCTGTATTCGAAGTTGTAGGTGGATTGTTCGACTTCGTTTTGATGATAAACGTCGCCGTAAGTGACGATGTTGCCATCAAGGGTTTTTGCCCAAACGAGGTCGTACACATTTTCCACGCCTTGCAGATACATGGCGAGACGTTCGATACCGTAGGTGATTTCGCCGAGTACGGGGGAGCAGTCGATACCGCCTACTTGTTGGAAGTAGGTGAATTGGGTTACTTCCATGCCGTTGAGCCAAACTTCCCAACCCAAACCCCAAGCGCCGAGAGTAGGGTTTTCCCAGTCGTCTTCGACAAAGCGGATGTCGTGTACTTTAGGGTCGATACCCAATTCACGCAGGGAGTCAAGGTAGAGGTCTTGAATATTGGCGGGAGCTGGTTTGAGCGCAACTTGGAATTGATAGTAGTGTTGCAGGCGGTTGGGGTTGTCGCCATAGCGGCCGTCTTTGGGGCGGCGGCTGGGTTGAACGTAAGCGGCAAACCAAGGCTCCGGGCCTAATGCGCGCAGACAGGTGGCTGGATGGGAAGTACCGGCACCGACTTCCATATCGAAAGGTTGGATAACGGTGCAGCCTTTGTCTGCCCAGTAGTTTTGTAATTTGAAAATAATTTGTTGGAAGGTGAGCATGGTGGATGGAATAGGTTGGAATAAAGAGGGTATTTTACTGTTTTGAGCCTGTTTTGGATAGGCTGAAGGAAGCGGCGTAGGTTATTTGCCGTCCAACAGGTCTGAAAAAGGGTCGTCTTCTGAAGAAACGGTGTATTTTTCTTGCGCCCATTCGCCTAAATCAATGAGTTTACACCGTTTGCTGCAGAAAGGGCGGTAGGGGCTGTCGGTGTTCCAAACGACTTCTTTGTGGCAGGTCGGACATTTTACAACAGGAGCGGTCATGCAGTTTCTTTCAGTGAGTGTGCAATGGATTGATAGTATTGATGCAGGCGGGCAACCTTGATTTTTGCTTCTTCCAAGCTATGGGTATTGTCCAATACGTCGTCGGCATGAAGCAGTCTGTCAGATCGGGAAGCTTGGGTGGCCATGATTTGGCGCGTCTGTTCTTCTGAAAAACCATTGCGTTGGTGTACGCGTTCGATTTGGACGGATTCTGGAACATCTACAACTAAAATGCGGTCGGTTTCCGCTTTAAATGCCGGATTCTCAATTAAAAGCGGTACATCGACAATGCCGTAGGCAGAGGAAGCAAGCTTTTGTTTCTGCTGTTGGATTTTGTTTAAAATTAATGGCAGAAGCAGGTTTTCCAGTTGTTTTTTAGATTGAGGCCGTCTGAAAACTTCTTCCCGTAAAGCCGTACGATTCAGACGGCCTTTGCTGTCAAAAACTTCATCACCGAAAAGCTGGCAGATGGCTGGAAGCGCTTCGCCATTTTCAGCGGTCAGTGAGCGGCTGATGGCATCGGCATCGATAATGGGTACGCCAAGTTCGGCAAACATTTGGGCGACAGATGATTTGCCGCTGCCGATACCGCCGGTCAAGCCTATCCATAATGTCATTATCGGAATCCTGATTGTACGAACCACCATTGTACCAGTTGGGTAATAGGTGCATTGGCAACCAAAATAATCCATCCTGCTACAGCGAGACTGGGACCAAAAGCAAAATACTGACCTTTACCGACGCGGGCGATGAGTGCGCCTAACAGCCCGACTAAGGCAGCCATGAAGATCAGAACAGGCAAAATTCCTACGCCCAGCCATGCACCGAGTGCGGCCAAAAGTTTGAAGTCGCCATTGCCCATGCCGATTTTACCGGTCAGAAGTTTATAGACGGCGCATAAAGTATAAAGGCTCATATAGCCTGCGATCGCACCCCAAACGGCTGAATGCAGGGGTACGAATGTGTCATTCAGATTAAACAGCATGCCGATCCAAATTAGGGGCTGAGTCAGGCTGTCGGGTAAATATTGTGTATCTGCATCGATAAAGGTCAGCGCAATCAATATGGCAGTCAGAATGAATCCGCCAATAGTCGCCCATGACCAGCCGTATTGCCACGCGACAATACCGAATAAGACACCTGTCAGCAGCTCAATCAGCGGATAGCGTATGCCGATCGCGGTTTTGCAGGAGTGACATTTTCCTCTCAGGAAAACATAGCTGAGGATAGGGATGTTTTGCCAAAGTTTGATTGGGCTTTTGCATTTGGGGCAGCGTGAATCCGGTTTACGCAGATTAAATGGCTGTGTTTCTTCGTCTGTCAGCTCGATGCCCAAATGCTCTTTAGAAAATTGTGTCCATTCGCGTTCCATCATTATCGGCGTGCGATAAATAACAACGTTTAGAAAGCTGCCAATCAGTAATCCCAAAATAACGGCTAAAGGAATAGCGAATGGCGCAAGAACGGAGAGGGCGTCGATGGCAGAGTAAATACTATCAAGCATATCAACCTACGACATTACCCAAGTTAAACAGAGGCAGATACATGGCAATCAGCAAGATACCGATGAGCGAACCCAATACCACCATGATGATAGGCTCCATCAAGGCAGATAAGCGGGAGACGGAGTTGTCTACTTCATCTTCATAGAATTCGGCTGCTTTGTTCAGCATATCGTCCAAAGAGCCTGACTCTTCGCCGATGGCTGCCATTTGGATCACCATGTTGGGGAACATATCTGTACTTTGCATACTGGATGTCAGCGACAGGCCTTGGGTTACCTTGGCTCGAATGTCTTGAGTGGCTTCTTCATAGAGAATATTGCCGGATGCGCCTGCAACTGAATCTAATACTTCCACCAAAGGAACGCCGGCTGCGAAGAGGGTGGAGGTCGTACGCGCCCAACGGGCGATGGTCGCTTTTCGGACGATGGTGCCAAAAACAGGCAGTCTCAAAATCAGAGCATCGATTCGTTTTTGGAAGGTAGGCGATTTTTCATGGAGTTTGTACAGGCCGAAGGCGGAAACAATCAAAAGGATGATCATAATCCAGCCGTAGTCGACGAATAAATTAGACAAGTTCATGACAAGTTGGGTAAGGCTTGGTAACTCTGCACCCATATTGGCATAAACTTCTTTAAAGGCAGGTAGCACAAACATCATCATGATGAAGATAAGCGCAATCGCCACCACGATAATAGCAATCGGGTAGGTCAGCGCGGTTTTAACCTTTTTCTTAATGGCTTGGGTTTTTTCTTTATAGACAGCCAGTTTGTCCAATAAGCTTTCCAATACGCCGCCGGACTCACCTGCGCTGACCAGATTGCAATAGAAACGGTCGAAATATTTTGGATATTTGGAGAATGATTTACCCAATGCACTGCCTTGTTCTACATCGGAACGAACCTGCATCAGCATTTCGGTCATGCTCGGATTGGAGTGGCCGCGCGCAACGATTTCAAAAGCCTGCATCAGTGGTAAGCCTGCCTTCATCATCGTTGCCAGTTGGCGGGTGAATACTGTAATGTCTTCTTGGGTAATACGGCGTTTGTGTGCGGTTTTGACTTTGCTGATACGCAAAGGACGAATGCCTCTGCGTTGGAGTTTTTTGCGTGCTTCTTCTTCGTCTTTGGCAACTACTTCACCACGGACAAGACGTTCGGTCTCGGTATTTTTTCCTTCAAATGTAAAACGCTTGCCTTTGCTTCTTGAGCCGAACAGACTTCTTTTTTGCTCTGCTTGAGCCATGAGTTATCCCTTGTTAGTAAGAAATAAAGCGGACTGTTTCCCCGTGCCGCTTTATTTTAATTTTGAAAATATGGCAGTTTAGTCATTGGTATGAGCAGTCACTTCTTCCAACGAGGTCAGGCCTTGCATGACTTTCATGAGACCGGCACGACGCAAGTCTACCATGCCTTCCTGATAGGCCATGTTCATGATATCAACTTCTGTACCGTTGTTCATAATGACTTTTTGCATTTCATCGCTGACCGGCATGACTTCATAAATACCGACGCGGCCTTTAAATCCTTTACCGCGGCAGCTGTCGCAACCAACCGGGCGGTAGAGTTTCCAATCTTGAGCCAAGTCCGCATCGGTAAAGCCGGCTTTTTTCAATGCCGGAACCGGCGGGCGCTCAACTTCGCGTTTGCAGTTTGGACACAGTCTGCGCAACAGCCTTTGCGCCATAATCAGGCTGACCGAGCTGGCGATGTTGAAAGGCGCAACACCCATGTTCAAAAGGCGGGACAGCGTGGCTGGTGCATTATTGGTATGCAGGGTAGAGAAAACCATGTGGCCGGTCTGAGCAGCTTTAATGGCGATGTCGGCGGTTTCCAAGTCACGAATCTCACCGACCATAATAATATCAGGATCTTGACGTAAGAAGGATCGGAGTGCGGCAGCAAACGTCAGGCCTTGTTTTTCATTGACGTTGACTTGGTTGACGCCCGGCAGGTTAATCTCGGCCGGATCTTCTGCCGTTGAAATGTTCACATCTTCCGTGTTCAAAATGCTCAGGCAGGTATAGAGCGAAACGGTTTTGCCCGAACCTGTCGGACCGGTAACCAATACCATGCCGTAAGGGCGGTTGATGGCCTCAAGCAGCATTTCTTTTTGGAAAGGCTCTAAACCGAGCTGGTCGATATTGAGCGATGTACCATCGGAATTTAGGATACGCATTACCACTTTTTCGCCAAACAATGTCGGCAACGTGCTGACACGGAAGTCAATCGGACGGCCGTGTTTATGGAAGGCAATTTGAATTCTGCCGTCTTGCGGAATACGTTTTTCGGAAATATCCAAACGCGCCATCACTTTGATGCGCGATGCCAACTGGCCGCGCACGGCGACAGGTGGCTGTACGACTTCGCGCAATTGTCCGTCCACACGGAAACGGACGCGCGCCATTTGTTCGTAGAATTCAAAGTGGATGTCCGATGCGCCCGCGTTCAGGGCATCGGATAAGGTTTTGTGGATGAAACGGGGGATAGGGCCGTCTTCAGCTTCTTCATTGTCGATATAAAGCGATTGCGATTGCTGGGTTGCTTCATGTTCGTCGTTGATTTCTTTCAGAATGGTGGTCGAACGTTGGCCTAGCCATTCCAGCAATGAGCTGAGCTGGTCGTCGGGAACTACGACCAAGTCGACACTTAAACCTGAAGCAAAAGCGATTTTTTGAAAGTTTTGGATTTGGGTCGGATCGGATACGGCGAAATAAACCTTGCGTCCGCGTTTGAAAATCGGAATGCAACGATTTTGCACCATTTGCTCTTCCGTCAGAATGTCGCTGACTACATTATTGCGCGGGTAGTAGTGCAAATCCAAAAGAGGATAGCTGAATACGCGCGCGACTAACTCTCCCAAAGCTTTAGGGGAGATGATGCCGTCTGAAAATAGGTTGGGCAGGATTTCTTTGCCCGATTGTAAAAGGCTGTTGTAATGTTCCGCTTGTTGATTTGAGATGGTCTGGCTTTGAACCAAAACACGCAATAATCCGACACTCATTTTATTTTCCGTTTCTTGTGCAGTTTTCCCTTTAATTTAGAGGAAAGCCGTATTATTTTATCATTATTATGATTAAAGCATATATTTAATTATGCAAATCTGCTTAAGTTGCAAAGACATGCTTCTGCTTTAATTGTATTTTTATTTCAGACGGCCATTATAAAGCAAGGAGAATAGGCGTTAAACTCGATATTTTTGGATTATGATGAAAAAACAACAATTTTGTCGTATGAATCCAATCAATAACGAAATTATATTTCATGTTGCTATTGCTTGTTTGGAGATGGCAGAAAAGGTTGTTTTGATGGATAGACGGTTGGAATTTGAAATATGAAAAGGCCGTCTGAAAAGCGGAAACACATAATTTCAGACGGCCTCTGTTTTTGATTCTCTTATCCGTAAATCTTGGTTCGGATTTCGACAAGGGCATTGATTGCCAAAGTGCTGTTTACAGCTTCCGGCAGATCGGACTGGGCGAACAAATTTTCTACTTCGTTAATCAATGTTTCTGCACGCACCAACAGTTCATCGTAAGGAAAAGAGCCGCGCTTGATGGCCAGCAATTCGTCACGATTGGGACGGCGTGGACGGATTTCGCCATGAAGGGCAATATCGTGTGCGGTCTCAAGCAGGCGGAAGGTGTGCATCATATTTTTTGCATCGTAACCTTGGCCGTGCGCCTGCGTGCCTTGATAGCGTGTTTCGTTGCGTTCTGCCAGCCATTGTTGATAAGAGGAATATTCGCGGCAGTAGCTGCTGTATCCGTCTTGGTTGAAGGATAGATGGGCAAGCGGTGTTTCTCCTTCTGGAATAGTGCTGAGTGACAGCGTTGTGGCTTCGGGTTTGGGTGCAATACCGTGG
>NZ_CATNVN010000092.1:0-7066 GCF_951230505.1 uncultured Neisseria sp. | reverse complement strand
GCCCTCTCATATTTCGATATGCCGCTGACCGGCCAACCGGAAGTGTTCCTCGGCAACTCTCCAACCCTGTTTGACGACAACGGCCAGCTCATCGAATCTGCGCGCGGCTTTGTTCAAGGCTATATCGACCAATTGGTTGCCTTGATTGAGAAAAACCCTAAATAATCGGGATTGAAGCATACAGGCCGTCTGAAAACCGAATTTCAGACGGCCTCTTCTTTTGCAAAAAATCAGTTTTTCGACAGCTCCTAAATTTTTACTAATTGAGTGCGGTTATAATCACTATCCACCCATCCTCCGGAGAACTTCCATGCGCGTATTATTGGTTGAAGACGATGCCATGATTGCCCAAGCCGTCAGCGCCAACCTGAAAGACAGCGGCTACGCTGTCGATTGGGTCAGCCGCGGTTCGGAAGTTGCCGCAGCAGTAGCGGCGCAAGCATACGATTTGCTGCTCTTGGATTTGGGTTTGCCCGGCAAAGACGGTTTGGACGTATTGGCGCAAATCCGCAACGGCGGCTGTACCGTCCCCGTCTTAATCGTTACCGCGCGCGATGATTTGCACAGCCGGCTCAACGGCCTAGACGGCGGCGCAGACGACTACATCGTCAAACCTTTCGACATGGCGGAACTGCAAGCCCGTATGCGCGCCGTATTGCGCCGACACGGCGGACAGGCGCAAACGCTGCTGAGCAACGGCATCATCACGCTCAACCCTTCCACCCATCAGGCGGAAGTAGTCGGGCAGGAACAGGCCATCATGCTCAGCAACAAAGAATTTGCCGTCCTCCAAGCCCTGCTGCTGCGTCCGGGCATGATTCTGTCGCGCAGCGATTTGGAAGACAAAATCTACGGCTGGGGCGAAGAAGTCGAAAGCAACGCCGTTGACTTCCTGATTCACGCCTTACGCAAAAAACTCGGCAAAGAAGCGATTCAAAACGTCCGCGGGGTCGGCTGGCTGGTTGCACAAAACAACCAGGCCGTCTGAAAAACCAAAACAATATCAACACACAAACCATGCAACGCCTTTTCCACACCATCAAACAATCCCTGCAAGTCAAGATCAGCCTCGCCCTGATCTGCATGCTCCTGCCCCTCTCCATCCTTGCAGGCATATTTTCTTATTACGATACTTATCACGAGACCCAAGAGGTTCAAGACGACCTGTTGCGCCAAGTCGCGAACTATCTCGACCCGAGCGATGCCGATGACGAGAAACACTCACTCGACAACGACAACAAGATTTCCGTTCAATTTCCCAATACGCCCAACCCCATTGTCAGCCTGCCTGAGAAGATTTCAGACGGCCTGCACACCATTCAGGCCAATGACGACGACGATTACTACCGCGTTTATACCCGCAACACCAAGCAAGGCCGCATCGCCGTCATGCAGGAAAGCGACTACCGCGAAGAGCTAGCCGAAATGGCCGCCGTACAGAGCATCCTCCCCATGCTCCTCGCCCTGCCCCTGATTATCCTGCTTACCGTCTGGATTACCCACCGCGCCATGCGTTCCGTCAAAACCCTGTCCAACGATTTGGAACAGCGCCAAATCAACGACCTCTCGCCGATGGACACGCAAAACATTCCCAGCGAAATCCAAGGCTTTGTCGTCGCCATTAATAACCTGTTGCAACGTACCGACGAAAACGTCCGCCAACAGCAACGCTTTATCGCCGATGCCGCACACGAATTGCGCAGCCCCATGACCGCCCTTTCCCTTCAGGCAGAGCGGCTCAACAATATGCAGCTGTCCGCCGAAGCGCGTGAGCAGTCCGCCCTGTTGCAACAAAGCATACAGCGCAACCGCCACCTGCTCGAGCAACTCCTTTCCCTCGCACGCGCCCAAGCACCCGAAACCCAACGCCCCAAAACCCTGATCAGCCTGCAAAACCAGTTCCGCCGCGTCTTGCAGGAACTCATGCCGCTGGCGCTGGCCAAAGGTCAAGACATCGGCGTCGCCGTTGAAAACGACTGCCAAATCCACGCCGACGACACCGAAATCTACACCCTCATCAAAACCTTTACCGACAACGCCATCCGCTACACCCCTAAAGGCGGCCGCATCGATTTGGGCTTTGACGAAACCGCAGAATACCTCAACATCTGGGTGGAAGACGACGGCCCCGGCATTCCCCCAAGCGAGCGCCAACGCGTAATCGACCCCTTCTACCGTATTCTCGGCACCGAACAACAAGGCACCGGCCTGGGGCTTTCCATCGCAAACACCATTGTCAAACGCCATCAAGGCCGTCTGAAACTGGCCGACAGCCGACGCTTTGACAGCGGCTTGTTGATTATTGCCGAGTTGGATAAAAAGACACTTTAAATAATCGACCCGCCCAAATTGGTTTATCTAGCTTTAATCCGATGAATCAAAACGCTTTAAAACCAAAGGGCCGTCTGAAAATACCTTTCAGACGGCCTTTTTATATTTTAAAGCAAACCTCATTCATTCCTCACAAATACGGCTGCAAGGTTTGGCGGAGGATTTCCATATCGGTAATTTCGGTGATATTGGCTTTGCCCAAGTATTCCAAACCGACAAAACGCATGATGCCACTGCTGACTTTTTTGTCGTGGCTCATGTGTTCAATCCATTTTTCAAATGAGAAAACAGGCGGCGCAAACGGGAGGGAGGCGGCTTCCATTAAAGCGGCAATGCGGTCGGTATCGGCTTGTTGGGTTTTGCCCAAAATTTGCGACAAACGGGAAGCGAGGACGCAACCGGCGGCAACGGCTTCGCCATGCAGCCATACGCCGTAGCCCATTTCGGCTTCGATGGCATGGCCGAAAGTGTGGCCGAGATTAAGCCATGCGCGGATGCCCTGCTCGGTTTCGTCTTGGGCAACAATATCGGCCTTCATTTTGCAGCAATGGTAAACGGCTTCTGCCATTTTTTCTTGGTGTTGCGCCATCAGGTCGGCCATATTTTCTTCCAACCAAGCAAAAAATTCGGCATCGCCCAATGCGCCGTATTTGATGACTTCGGCCATACCTGCGGAAAGTTCGCGCTGCGGCAGCGTTTGCAGGGCGGTCAAATCGGCCAGCACGGCTTGCGGCTGGTAGAACGCGCCAATCATGTTTTTACCGAGCGGATGGTTGATAGCGGTTTTACCGCCGACCGAGGAATCGACCTGGCTGAGCAATGTGGTCGGCACTTGGATAAAAGGTGCGCCACGCTGATAAGTCGCTGCGGCAAAGCCGACCATATCGCCTATCACGCCGCCGCCCAAAGCGATTAAAGTGGTTTTGCGTTCGGCACGGTTTTGCATCAGGCCATCGTAAATCAGGTTAAGCGTCTGCCAGTTTTTATATTCTTCGCCATCGGGAAGGATGATGCTGAAATGCGGCACGCCCAGTCTGTCTAAGGCCGTCTGAAGCTGTTTGAGATAAAGCGGCGCAACGGTTTCGTTGGTAATGATGGCTGCTTTTTTACCTAAATAGGGCTGAAGCAGCGTATCGGCCTGCTCAATCAGTTTATGTCCGATAAAGATAGGGTATTGATGAGACGGGGTTTGGACAGTCAGTGTGCGCATAGTATTCCTTTGCAAAGCGTATTTATTCGCCTAAAGCCTGTATCAGGCGTTTGAGCGTTTTGTGACAGCTGTCGGATTCAATGACAAGATGGGCGGTTTGACGGTACAGCGTATCGCGTTGGTCATACAGCTCTTGCAGTTTGGCCAAAGGATTGGCAACTTGCAACAGCGGCCGGTTGCTGTCGTAACGGGTACGCTCCAGCAAGGTTTCGGGGCTGGCATGCAGATAAACAACTGTGCCGTTTTGGCGCAAAATCTGTCTGTTTTCACTGCGTAATACGGAGCCGCCACCGGTCGATAAAACGATGTTGCGCCGGGAAGCGAGCTTCTTCAGCATATTGGTTTCACGGTTGCGGAAGCCTTCCTCCCCTTCCATCTCAAAAATGGTCGGAATGGATACGCCCGAAGAAGTGCAGATTTCGTAATCGCTGTCGTAAAACGGGCATTCAAACATTTGGGCAAGCTGCTTGCCCAAAGTGGTTTTGCCCGCGCCCATCAGCCCGATTAAGATTAAATTGCCGTTGATTTTTTCCATGTGGGTCATTTTATACGATATGGTGGTTTCGTGGAAAAGTTCGTCGTTTTTCAGACAGCCTTTTCATCTCAGGCCGTCTGAAAACGAAAACAGGCATACCTTTGCAGATATGCCTGTTTGTCATTTTAAAAATCAGTAACGCAGATTGTTACCCACATTATCCATAATGCGCGGTGTGATGAAGATCAACAGCTCACGGCGGTTTTCACGTTTGCCGCGTGATTTGAACAGATTGCCGACAACAGGAATATCGCCCAAAACAGGGACTTTGTTCACTGCATTGGTGCTTTCTTCTTCGTAAATACCGCCGACAATCAGCGTGCCGCCATCTTCAACCATGGCTTGGGTATTCAAGTGTTTGGTATTGATACACTTGGTTGTCAGAGAATCCACGGTACAGTCGATCGGGGTATCGCGATTAATCTTCACAGTCATGATGATTTGACCGTCAGGCGTAATGTTCGGCGTTACGGTCAAGCCCAAAACGGCTTTCTTGAAGGTAATCGAAGTCGCACCGCTGGAAGAAGCCTCTTGATAAGGAATTTCCGTACCGGATTCAATTTTGGCTTCTTTGCGGTCTTGTGTCAGCACACGCGGATTGGAAATGGTTTTGCTCTTACCTTGTTCTTCAGACGCGCTGATTTCCAAACCCAATGCGCCGGACGAGAACGCACGCACCAGCGCAATGCTGTTGACTGCGGCTGCGGTCGGCAGACTGACGTTCGGATCCAAAGTCCATGTGCGGTAGCCTACATCGCCACGGTTAAACGAGGCATTGGTATTGTAGTTGGTTTGTGCATTGCTCCAGTTGCTGCCCCATGCGTTACGGCCACTTGCACCACCGGAACCGAATTTAACGCCCAAGTTGCGGAAGAAGGTATCTTCTGCTTCGACAATGCGCGCTTCAACCATCACTTGACGGGTCGGAACGTCCAGTTCATCAATCAGTTTGCGGAATTTCTCAATCACGCCGCGGTTGTCGGTTACGATCAGCGTATTGGTGGCAGGATCGATTAAGGCACTGCCTCGGTTGCTCAACAGAGTATTGCGGGTATTGGAATTATTGCTGTCGTATTCTTCCAGACGCAGAATTTTGCGGAATTCTTCCACGTTTTTGTATTTCAACTGGAAGGTTTGAGAATACAACGGACCCAATTCGGCAATCTCTTTTTCAGCCTGCAAGAAGGCTTTGTCTTTTGCCAACAATTCATCGCGAGGTGCGATATTAATGATGTTGCCTTGACGGCGCATATCCAAATTGCGCGCCTGCATGACCAAATCCAGAGCCTGATCCCAAGGTACATCTTTCAGGGACAAAGTCATGGTGCCTTTAACGGTATCGCTGGCAACAATATTCACGCCGGATTCTTTCGCCAAAATCTGCAAGATGGTACGAACTTCTACATCTTGGAAATCCAAAGAAATTTTACGGCCTTTGAACGATTTGTTCGCATTGTGGTTCAAGCCGCCGGATTCGGTATTGGCGGCTTTAGGCGATACTTCAAATACAAAGCGTCCGGAAGAGGCTTTGGTATTAATGTCCCAATTCGCATTATTGTTGCGGATAATGAGCTGGGTAGAATTGCCGATACGTTTGAGCGTAACGTTTTGTACAGGCGTATTGAAGTCAGCCACATCCAAACTGCGTTGCGCTTGTGTCGGCAGCGTATGGTTTTTCAATGTCACAACCACACGGTCACGCTGCTGTTTGATATCCGGCTGTCCGCTGAAACCCGGGGCAGACAATTCAATAATGCCGGAATTGCGTGCGCCTTTGCGGAAATCGATATTGGCGGCCGAAACGGCTTGATAAGCCTGAGTAGCGCGCGCGGTAGACGGCGTAGCCGCACGTTCATTTGCAACGGCTGCATTGGTTTGGTCAGTAGATTCGTTTACAAACACCCAAACTTCGTTGCCGCGAATCTCAGTATTGTATTGGCTGATTTTGTTCAAACCCAAAACCACGCGTGCGCGGTCATTGTTTTGTGCCGCAGTAATTTGATTCAGCAATGGGTCTGCATATTCCAAAACAGGCTGAGGCAAACGGATATTAGTGTTGGCAAAATCCAATGCGATACGCGCCGGAGTAGATGTTACAAAACCATGAGGTGTAGTGACGTCTTTGTCGAAACGGATTTTGATGATTTTTTGGTTGTCAGGCAAAGTGGAAACGTTGATATCGGTAATATTGCCTGCAAAGGCCGTCTGAACAGCGAGGGCAACGCTGAAGCCGGCAAATAATTTTGTCATGTGCTTGGTTTTCATAATCGAGTGAGACCCCTAAATTAATTTGAATTCGAACTATCTGAGCTATTGGAAGAATCCGCCTCTTTACTGCTCAATGGCAATTCGGCCTTCCGGTACACCCAGTTGCCGTAGCTGTCCTCAACTTGCTCGGTCAAGATAATTTTATCTTCGGTAATACTTTGGATTCTGCCGTAATTCTGACCGATGTAGTTTCCGGGATAAACGGTATAAACATGGTCGTTGACCTTGATAAATCCGGAAACTTTGCCGCTGCTTTGCAGCGTTCCGACAAAGGCCATGTTTTCCAAACTGAAGGCTTCCAATGTTTCTTTCGGACGGTTCACATCCGGCGCATTGCCTCCTTTAGGGGCAGTGTCCAAACGGCGTGAATCAAACGCATTCATGCCTTTAAAATTCGGCGGGCTATACGGCTTAGGCAATGTAACCGTCGGCTCTTCAAACGGAATAATCTTGGATTTTGCTTCCTGACGGGTTTGCGTCATCCATTGAGTCAAATCTTCATAGCTTTGCGTACAGGCTGCCAAGGGAAGAAGACTTAAGAGTAAGATGATTTTTTTCATGATTTCCCTATTCTTTTATTTTTGCTCATTCTCGGCAGGTTTGCCTTCTTCTTGTGCCTGTTGCGCAGCCAATTCGGCAGCAATCTCTTCGGCCGGACGTGCTTTATAAGTCGTCGCAATCGCGCTCAATGTCAATTCGCCTTTATTGCCTTTGCCTTCTTT
>NZ_CATNVN010000091.1:0-7162 GCF_951230505.1 uncultured Neisseria sp. | reverse complement strand
CCTTTACGTACAGTGTAGGAAACGTTTTGAACCGGGTTGCTGCGGACTTTTGCCGGAGCAGCTGTAACACGGAGGATTTGGCCTTTTCTGATATTGTTGCCTTTGATGTTGTTGGCAATAATCAAATCAGCTACGCTCAAGTTGTAACGTTTGGAGATGTTAAACAGCGTATCGCCATCTTCCACACGGTGTGTGCCTGCTGCAAGTGCTGCAGTTTGTGTGTTTTGTTGGCCATTTACACGGGCAAGACGCGCATTGATGCGTTGTTGTTGTTTAGCGGTATTGGCTGCGATACGTGCTGTACGAGCGCTTTCGGCAGTCACAACAGTTTGAACTTGTTTGGCTTCAGAAGTCGCTTCAGCAACAGTCGCTGCAGGTTCCTCCGCAGGTTGGCTTTGTACCAAAGCCATCAGGTCATCATGCTCTTCTTGAACCGGAGCAACAGCAACAGATTCAACTGCTGGAGTAGGGGCTACATCGTTTGCGGCAACAGTCGGTGCAGTCAAGTCGGCAGGGATAGCTGCTTTTGGTGCTTCAGCAACATTTGTGGCAGCAGGCTCAGCAGTAATATGGGTCATGGCTACAATAGGGGCGGCTACTTCCGCATTTGCAACTTGAGGCTGTGCTTTGGTTTCTGTTACTGCTACAGAAGTAACGTTTTCAGTTTTGCTGCGTGCAATAAAGTCAACCGGTTTGCTGGACTGTGGAACAACAGGAGCAACAATATTGGTCACAGTAGTTTGAGCAACTTTAACCGGTTCTGCTACGCTGGAAGCAATAATCGGAGACATAGCCGGCATATTGGATTGGTAAGTATCCGGCGTATTGTCTTTGTCGATGAAGTTAATGATGTCTTGATTTTGGCTTGCTGAATTTTTAGCCACCAAAATGCTGCGGCCTTCAGAAATGGCGCTACCGCTCAGGCCGTTGAGGCGTTTGAGTTCGGCTACGCTCATGCCGGTATCGTTGGCAATGGCGTTAAGCTTCTTGTTGCCCAAAGAAGTATAAATATCCCAAGATATCAGGGTATCTGGATTGGCATTGCGGTAGTTCTTTTCAAATGCAGAAACCGCAGAAACCGGCAACAACAGACGACGATTGTTTTTAGGGATAAATACCGGGGCATTGAAACCTGGGTTGAGTGCCAACAGTTCGCTTTCGCTGATGTTTGCAAAACGAGCGATTGTGCTGTTATCAATAGGTTTGTCGATGCTGACAGATTTGAAATACGGCTGATTGCTGATTTCGCTGATATTCATACCGAAGGTTTGCGGATTGGCAACGATATTGCGTACTGCTAATAGTTTTGGAACGTAGTTGCGTGTTTCGTTCGGCATACGCAGGTTTTCGTATGTTGGTTCCAAACCTTGCGCACGGGCGCGGTTTACGGCGCGGCCGACGTTACCTTCGCCCCAGTTGTAAGCGGCAAGCGCCAAAGACCAGTCGCCGAACATACCGTGCAGGTATTGCAGGTAGTTCAATGCAGCATCGGTAGCGGCGTAAACGTCGTGGCGACCGTCATACAAAGGCGTTTTTTCCAAGCCGAAGTGGCGACCGGTAGCCGGCATAAATTGCCACAGGCCGGATGCGCCGACGTGTGATTTGGCTTTGGTTACGAATGCGCTTTCAATGAAAGGCAGCAAAGCGATTTCAGCAGGCATATTGCGTTTTTTAACTTCATTGGCAATATGGTACATATAAGGTTTGCTGCGGGAGATGGTGCGGTCGAAATATGCACTGTTTGCAGCAAATTTGTTTTCATGGCGGCGAACCAGTTCTGTGTTGACTTCGTTGATGCGGAAGTCTTTACGCAACGATGCCCATAAGCTACCGGAGCCGAAGGTTTGTGCTTTGGCTTGGTCGAGCAGGGCGGAGTTGAGGCGCATCATGGCCATGCCGACTTGGTTGGGCGTAGCGTTTTGCGCATAGGCTGTGGCGGAAACCGCCGACAGGCTTGAAACGGTCAGAGCGATGGTTTTTAGTTTTGCCATAGTAAATAAAGTTATCAAATATATAATAAAATTTCGTCTTTCTGATAGTATCGTTTCAGCATTTAAACGTCAAGTCGAGCAGGGAATTTGCTTGTGTGATGTGGTCGTGGTGTTAAAATTCTGTCACACAAGTCGGGATGCATAGGGGAGCCTTTAATGGAAGTTTTTTTTATGCAAACGCCAATGGGGCAATATCTTGCTCAAAAAGAGGCGGATTTTTTCAGACGGCATTTGCAGTATTTGAATAGGCAGGTGGCGGTTCAATTGGGCGGTGTATGGCAGAGGCCGTCTGAAAATATGATTGTAGTGCCTCGCGATGTGCGGATGGATGCTGAAATGTTGGCATTTGAAACGCATTCCGTGGATGTGTTATTGATGCCTCATCTTTTGGAAGTTTCATCTGCAGATTTGGTGTTGCAAGAGGCGTTTAGGATATTAAAACCTGAAGGCAGGTTGATTTTGACGGGGTTCAACCCTAAATCTTTGTGGGGATTGAGCTCGTGGTTTGATGGTAAAAGACTGCCTATGAAATCTCAATGCTTGGCTCTGGCTGAGTTGAAACGAAAAACTGCCGCTATTGGTTTTGAAATGGAATATGGGCAGTTTATGGATTATCTGCCAGCGGTAAATTCGTCATCTGCTTTGAAGTTTTGGCAGTTTATGGAAAAGGTAGGGGATAGGTGGTGGCCGCAATGTGCAGCGGTTTATGGTGTGGTTTTAACGAAACATTTGATTGGTGTCCATCCTTTGCCTGAATTGGAAACTGCATTCGATGGCAATACGGTTGCTTTAAGTACGGCACGCTTGGCCGAATAGTTTTCAGACGGCCTATATATAATGATGAATTTGGAGAATAATGATGCCTGAATTACCTGAAGTGGAAACGACTTTACGTGGAATCACACCGCATATTGATGGCAAGAAGATAGAAAAAGTCATTATTCGCCAGTTTAAATTGAGATGGCCTATCCATCCAAACTTGGCGCAAATTTTGGCCGGGCGCAAAGTTTTGGCATGCAGTCGGCGTGCGAAGTATTTGATTATTACTTTTGAAACGGGTATTTTACTTATTCATTTGGGTATGTCCGGCAGTTTGCGGATTTTTACCGCTGATGATGAGCGTATCGCCACGCCGGATAAACACGATCATTTGGATTTTGTATTTGATGACGGTACCATATTGCGTTATCACGACCCGCGTAAATTTGGTGCGGTATTGTGGTATGAGGGTATTGCCGAACATCATCCACTGTTGGAAAAGTTGGGACCGGAGCCGCTCTCGGGCGATTTTGATGCAAATTACCTGTATCAGAAATTGAAAACCCAAAAGCGTGCAGTCAAATTAGCGCTGATGGATAATGCGGTGGTGGTTGGCGTTGGCAATATTTATGCGAATGAAAGCCTGTTTAAGGCGGGTATTTCGCCATTGCGTCCGGCGAATAAGCTGACCAAGAAAGAATGCGCATTATTGGTGGAAACCGTCAAAGCGGTTCTGCAAAGGGCGATTGAAACGGGCGGTAGTACGCTGCGGGACTTTGTCAATAGCGATGGAAAAAGCGGCTATTTCCAGCAGGAATATACGGTCTATGGCCGTCATAACGAGCCTTGCGTTCAGTGTGGCGGGTTGATTTTTAAAGAAACTTTGGGGCAGCGTGGAACATTTTATTGTCCAAATTGCCAGAAATAGTTTCAGACGGCCTTAAATGTCAGAGGCCGTCTGAACATAATGAACACAATACAGAAGAAATTTTATGTCTAAACAAAAAGCTCCTTTTTTTAAACGACTGGGCAGACTTTGCCGTTTGGCAGCTTGGTTATTCAGAACCGGTAGGGATTTGCGTGTCATCGATGGCAACAATGCAGAGGAACGCAATCACGCTGTGGTTGTTTTGGGAAAAGGTGCGTTGGATGCTTTGGATATCGAATTGGAAATCGGCGTACCGCCTCAAGGAAATGTGAGCGGTACTTTGGTCGTGGCCAATCATGTGTCTTGGTTGGATATTTTTGCCATGAGCGCTGTTTATCCGAGCAGTTTTATTGCCAAGCAGGAAATCAGCGGTTGGCCGGTTTTGGGAAAAATGGGTAAAAATGCCGGTACGGTGTTTATCAACCGCAATTCCCGCCGAGATATCGAGCCGATTAACCAGGCGATTTGCGCGGCATTGAAAGCAGGACAGAATGTCAGCTTCTTCCCTGAAGCGCGTACTTCTTCCGGCTTGGGTATTTTGCCGTTTAAAGCAGCCCTGTTTCAATCGGCGATTGATGCGAAAGCGCCGATTCAGGCAATAACCTTGCGCTATTATGATGGCGAAGGACAACGGACGGACTTGCCGTCTTATGCGGAGGTAAACCTGTTTCAGTCTTTGTGGCGTATTGTTTCTATGAAGAAAATCCGTATCCGTTTGGATTTCTCGCCTCAATACAAACCGACAGATATGCCGGATAAAGACCGCTATGCTTTGAAGGATATTGCGGAAACAGCCATCGGCGAAATTGTGGCTTCGGATTCGCCCGTTCAGCCCTTACCTAAAAAATAATTTCAGTCAGGCACTTGTTTTATTTCAGATGGCCTTCATTTAGAGGAATAGCTGTTTTCGGTTTAATTGAATTGATAGTTTGATGTAATTAATATTATTTGAACTATAAATTATACAAATCGATAGGCCTGCATTAAAATGCAAGCATTGATTCATTTCTCAAACCCGAATTTTTAAGGAGCTTAAAAATGGCTTTGCAAGATCGTACCGGTCAAAAAGTACCTTCCGTAGTATTCCACACTCGCGTTGGCGACACTTGGAAAGATGTTTCTACTGATGATTTGTTCAAAGGCAAAAAAGTAGTCGTGTTCTCTCTGCCTGGCGCATTTACTCCAACTTGCTCTTCTTCTCACCTGCCACGCTACAACGAATTGTTTGGTGCGTTCAAAGAAAACGGTGTTGACGCAATCTACTGCGTATCTGTAAACGACACTTTCGTAATGAACGCTTGGGCTGCTGAAGAAGAAGCCGACAACATCTACATGATCCCTGATGGCAACGGTGAATTCACTGAAGGCATGGGCATGTTGGTTGACAAAGAAGACTTGGGCTTCGGTAAACGCTCTTGGCGTTATTCCATGCTGGTTAACGACGGCGTGGTTGAAAAAATGTTTATCGAACCTGAAGAACCAGGCGATCCTTTCAAAGTGTCTGACGCTGACACTATGTTGAAATACATTGCTCCTGACTGGAAAGCTCAAGAGTCTGTTGCCATCTTCACCAAACCTGGCTGCCAGTTCTGTGCTAAAGCTAAAAAAGCGCTGCAAGACAAAGGCTTGTCTTACGAAGAAATCGTATTGGGCAAAGATGCAACTGTTACTTCCGTACGCGCTATTACCGGCAAGATGACTGCTCCTCAAGTATTCATCGGCGGTAAATACATCGGCGGTAGCGAAGACTTGGAAGCTTACTTGGCTAAAAACTAATTGCCTGTATGCTTGAGACGGTTTAAACAGGCCGTCTGAAAGATAAAATATAGAGTTATTCAGACGGCGTTTACAATTCGGCGTTCTGAATAACTCTATATTCGCAAGTAGAATTTGAGATTATTGTTTTAAATCGATATTTAGGTATTGACTATTGATTTTTAAATTTTGATAGTTTGTGAAGTTTAGGCCGTCTGAAAACGGATAACCTGATGGCAATATCGGTTTGGATATAGACAGTAAGGATAAAATATGAAAAAGATTCAAGCAGATGTGGTAGTACTGGGTGGCGGTACAGCCGGTATGGGCGCATTTCGCAATGCCCGACTTCATACAGACAATGTTTACCTGATTGAAAATAATGTGTTCGGCACGACCTGTGCGCGCGTGGGCTGTATGCCTTCTAAACTCTTGATTGCCGCAGCAGAAGCGCGCCATCATGCTTTGCATACCGATCCGTTTGGCGTGCATTTGGATAAAGACAGCGTAACGGTAAACGGCGAAGAAGTCATGCACCGCGTGAAGTCCGAACGCGACCGTTTTGTCGGTTTTGTAGTCAGCGATGTAGAAGAGTGGCCCGCCGACAAGCGTATTATGGGTACGGCAAAATTTGTTGACGAACACACCGTCCAAATCGATGATCACACTCAAATTACTGCAAAAAGTTTTGTGATTGCCACCGGCTCGCGCCCTGTGATTTTCCCTCAGTGGGAAGTTTTAGGCGATCGCTTAATTGTGAACGATGATGTTTTCTCTTGGGATACTTTGCCTAAAAGCGTAGCCGTGTTCGGCCCTGGCGTTATCGGCTTAGAGTTGGGTCAGGCTTTGCACCGTTTGGGAGTGAAAGTTGAGATTTTCGGCGTAGGCGGAGCCATCGGCGGTATTTCCGACCCTGTTGTTGCTGAAGAAGCCAAAGCTGTTTTTGGCGAAGAGTTGGCTTTGCATTTGGATGCTAAAACTGAAGTCAAATTGGATGCAGAAGGTAATGTTGAAGTTCATTGGGAACAAGATGGCGAAAAAGGTGTGTTCCATGCTGAATATGCTTTGGCTGCCGCCGGCCGCCGGCCGAATGTGGACAATATCGGTTTGGAAAACCTGAATATCGAAAAAGATGCGCGTGGCGTGCCTGTTGCCGATCCGCTGACCATGCAAACCAGCATTCCGCACATCTTTATCGCAGGCGATGCGTCCAATCAATTGCCTCTGCTGCACGAAGCTTCCGACCAAGGCAAAATTGCCGGCCACAATGCCGCTATTTTCCCGAATATTGAGGGCGGTTTGCGCCGTAGCGTAATCGGTGTGGTATTTACCAGTCCGCAAATTGCCACTATCGGTTTGAAATACGCGCAAGTTGCAGCGAAATATCAACCTGATGAGTTTGTAATTGGCGAAGTTTCCTTCCGAAACCAAGGCCGCAGCCGTGTTATGTTGGTAAACAAAGGCCATATGCGTTTGTATGCTGAGAAAGCGACCGGCCGTTTCATTGGTGCGGAAGTTGTCGGCCCTGCTGCCGAACATTTGGCACACTTGATGGCTTGGGCGCATCAAATGAAAATGACGATTCCGCAAATGCTGGATATGCCATTCTACCATCCGGTTATCGAAGAAGGTCTGCGTACTGCATTGCGTGATGCCGATGCAAAATTGAAACAGGCTTGATTAGTTGATGGAATAAAGGCCGGCTGAAACTCGTTGAGGTTTCAGACGG
>NZ_CATNVN010000090.1:0-7204 GCF_951230505.1 uncultured Neisseria sp. | reverse complement strand
CGGAAGGCTTCGGGTTCGGCGGCATAATCCCATGCGCACAAAGGCAGCAAAAACGGCGCGGACGGATGGTTTTGCCACGTATCAAATACGGTTTTCACGCCCATGCTTTCCAAGCATGCCGCCAATGTTTTCAGATTGTCCGACGGTTCGGGATAGGTTTGGCAGGTAATGAGTGCCAAAACGGTTTGCTCGGTCATGGTTGCATCTCGTTGCTAAAACCAAAATTATATAGCGAAATCAAACCAAAAGATTTTTCAGACGGCCTGATACATAAGGCCGATTCTGATAAAATGGTTTCCCCTTTTCCGTCGGAACATGCTCATGAAATCTGCCCACGTCCTTGTCTGGTTCCGCCGCAACCTCCGCCTGCACGACAATGCCGCGCTTAATGCCGCCGTCGCAAGCGGTTTGCCCATCGCCTGCGTCTGGGTCAGCCAAAGGCCGTCTGAAAACCACAATCCGCGTCAAAGCCTGTTCCATTATCAAGCCGCGCAAGAGCTACATACCCGTCTGGCGGCACACCATATTCCCTTATATGCCGTCGCTTCCGACGAAGACCTCCTCCCCTTGGCTGCTGCGCTCCATGCCCATACCGTCATCACTGACGAAGCCTACACCGAAGCCGAAATCCGCCAAGACAACCTCCTCTGGCACAATTTCGACCGTGCAGGCATTGCCCTGCAACACACCAACGACCGCGGTATCTTGGCTAAAGCCCCCCTCATGGATGCCAACGGCCTGCCCTACACCAATTTTGCCGCCTATAAACAAGCATGGTTGCAGGCTTATTCAGGACAAAGGCCGTCTGAAACCGAATTGCCTGTTCAAACCGGGCAAAACGTTCCACTGTTTCCAGCCCATAGTGGCGCAGTATTGCCTGCCTATCAACAGGGCGGCGAAACCGCGGCCTTAACGCAATGGCACGCGTTCAAACAAAATTTGGTTCACTACCCGATTACCCAAAATTTTCCGGCACGAAAAAACACCAGCCTCCTCAATGCCTACCTGTCCGCAGGCTGCATTTCACCGCGCCTGCTGGCTGCCGAAGGCTTGGCAAACCGACATTTCGAGTGGCTGGACAAGCTTATTTTCCGCGACTACTGCTACCAGCTCGCCTACCACCGCCGCCTACCCGAAACAACCGATGCCGCCCCGGTGCGCGAATACTGGCGCAACGGCCAAACCGGCGTACCCATCATCGACGCCTCCATCCGCAGCCTTGAAGCCACCGGCCACCTACATCCTGTTCTCCAGCAGCTGTGCGCCCACTATTTCTGCCATGCCCTCAACCTCGATCCCAACCAAGGTATCGCGTGGACAGCCTCCGTCCAAACCGGCACCGACCCCGCACTCAACCAAGCCAACTGGCACCTTGCCGCCCAAGACACAGCCACCGTCCGCTATGCCCACCGTTCGCACCAAATCGACCCCGACGGCAGCTACATCCGCAGTTACCTCCCCGAATTGGCGCACCTACCGTCCACCATCATCCACACGCCGTGGGCCGCCGCCGATGACATCGACACACACGGCTACCCCTTTCCCAAGGCCGTCTGAAACCTGTGTTCACACCAAAAAACCACACTAAATACAGCTGAAAAACGTTCAAACAAAATATTTTGGTTTCAGACGGCCAAACAGATTGAATAGCCAAGATTTACACGGTAAACTTACGTCATTAAAAAATTTTATTATTTCATTACAATGAAACCCGCATTCGACATAAAAACGTCACGTTTGGACGTCTTATCCATCCATCTGCACACCGCAGATCTAACCGAATTGGAAGAATTCCTGCGCCAACTGGCAGGCCAATCCCAAGACGAATTCGTTCCCTTCATTTTAGACGTACAAGATTTCGACCATCCCGAATCCATCGATTTGGGCGGCATGATTTCCCTGTTTGCCCGTTACGGTATGCAAATTTTAGGGCTGCACCACACCAGCGACACATGGGCGACAGCGGCAGCGCGTTACCACTTGGTCTTCAAACAAGGCAATTCCACCCAAGCAGCCGACACACAGGCAGCACCTACTCCTCGCCAAGCACCGCAGCCGCAAGACGTACAAGCCACCGTTATCAACAATCCGACCGTATTGGTCAGCACGCCCGTGCGTACCGGCCAGCAGGTTTACGCTGAAAACGGCGACCTCATCGTTACCGGCATCGTCAGCCAAGGTGCGGAACTTATCGCCGACGGCAACATCCATATTTACGCCCCCATGCGCGGCAGAGCGTTGGCCGGTGCAAAAGGCAATACCAACGCGCGCATCTTTATTCATTCCATGCAGGCCGAATTAGTCTCCGTTGCCGGCATCTACCGCAACTTCGAGCAAGACCTGCCCGAGCATCTGCACAAAAAACCCGTACAAGTATCATTGCAAGACAACCGACTGGTTATCAGCGCAATCGACGCCGAATAAACATCAGTACTTAAAAAGGAAATATCGTGTCCAAAATCATCGTAGTAACTTCAGGTAAAGGCGGCGTAGGCAAGACCACTACCAGCGCCAGCATCGCAACCGGCCTGGCCCTGCGCGGCCACAAAACTGCTGTGATCGACTTCGACGTCGGTTTGCGCAACCTTGACCTGATTATGGGTTGCGAACGCCGCGTCGTATACGACCTCATCAACGTCATCCAAGGCGAAGCCACACTCAACCAAGCCCTGATTAAAGACAAAAACTGCGAAAACCTCTACATCCTGCCCGCCTCGCAAACCCGCGACAAAGACGCACTGACCCGCGAAGGCGTGGACAATGTGATGAAAGAGCTGGCCAGCGAAAAAATGGGCTTCGAATTCATTATCTGCGACTCTCCTGCCGGTATCGAACAAGGTGCACTGATGGCACTCTACTTTGCCGACGAAGCCATCATTACCACCAATCCGGAAGTATCCAGCGTCCGCGACTCCGACCGTATCTTGGGCATTTTGCAAAGCAAATCCCGCAAAGCAGAACAAGGCAGCACTGTTAAAGAGCACCTGCTGATTACCCGCTACTCCCCTGAGCGCGTGGCTAAAGGCGAAATGCTGTCTGTACAAGACATCTGCGATATCTTGCGCATCCCGTTGATCGGTGTGATTCCTGAATCACAAAACGTCCTGCAAGCTTCCAACGCCGGCGAACCTGTCATCCACCAAGACAATGCCGCAGCAGCAGAAGCCTACAAGGACGTTATCGCCCGCCTCTTGGGTGAAAACCGCGAAATGCGTTTCCTCGAAGCTGAGAAGAAAAGCTTCTTAAAACGACTGTTCGGAGGTTAATACATGTCACTGCTCGATATGCTGTTCGGCAGAAAGCCGAAAACCGCCACCGTCGCGCGCGACCGCCTGCAAATCATCATCGCGCAAGAGCGCGCACAAGAAGGCCAAGCTCCGGATTATCTGCCGACCTTGCGTAAAGAGTTGTTGGAAGTCCTGTCCAAATACGTCAACGTATCATTGGACGACATCCGCATCTCCCAAGAAAAACAAGACGGCTTGGACGTTCTTGAGCTGAACATCACCCTGCCGGAACAAAAAAAGGCTTAACACATGACCTTGACCGAATTGCGTTACATCGTAGCCGTCGCACAAGAACGTCACTTCGGACGTGCCGCACGACGCTGCTTTGTCAGCCAGCCCACCCTCTCCATCGCCATCAAAAAACTGGAGGAAGAGCTGTCGGTATCCCTGTTCGACCGTAGCAGCAACGACATCATCACGACCGAAGCAGGCGAGCGCATTGTCGCCCAAGCCCGCCGGGTTCTGGAAGAAGCAGAACTCATCAAGCACCTTGCCAATGAAGAGCAAAACGAATTGGAAGGTGCGTTCAAACTCGGCCTGATTTTCACCGTTGCCCCCTACCTTCTGCCCAAGCTCATTACCGCGCTGCGTGAAACCGCGCCGAAAATGCCGCTGATGCTGGAAGAGAACTATACCCACATCCTGACCGAGTCGCTCAAACGTGGCGATGTCGATGCAATCGTCGTTGCCGAACCGTTCCAAGAGCCGGGCATCGTGACCGAGCCTCTGTATGACGAACCTTTCTTCGTCATTGTTCCCAAAGGCCATCACTTTGAAGAACTCGATGCCGTTACGCCTCAGCTTTTGGGTGAAGAACAAGTGTTGCTGCTGTCCGAAGGCAACTGTATGCGCGACCAAGTGTTGGCAAGCTGTTCCGAATTGGCTTCCAAACAGAAAATCCAAGGTTTGACCAATACCCTGCAAGGCAGCTCCATCAACACCATCCGCCACATGGTTGCCAGCGGTTTGGCCATCAGCGTCATGCCGGCTACCGCATTGACCGAAAACGACCATATGCTTTTCAGCATTATCCCGTTTGAAGGCACTGCACCGCACCGCCGTGTCGTTTTGGCCTATCGTCGCAACTTTGTCCGTCCGAAAGCACTGACTGCTTTGCGTACTGCCATTTTGCAATCGCAACTGACCGGCGTAACCTTCGTCAACGAATAAACCGCAAAACAAAAGGCCGTCTGAATGTTCAGACGGCCTTTTTATTTTTAACCGAATAAAGGATTAGTAGCGGGTATGAACCTGACTGCCGATAACACCACCCAAAGCCGCACCACCCAAGGTAGAGCCGGTATCGCCACCAATCAAGTTACCTGCCACACCACCCAATACCGCACCAGCAGCAGTGTTGCGTTGGGTTTGAGTCATATTGGCACATGCACCCAAAGAAGCGGCCAGCATGATCAAGGTCACAGTTTTTGCAAAAGTTTTCTTCATGGTTTGATTCTCCATCAGGGGTTAAGCTTTATATGGAACAGTATGGCACAACCTTTCATTAATATATTTTCTGATAAGTAAAGACAGATTAAACTAAGATAACGCTCTTGATGAACGGTTAACTTCAAAAATAAACGGCAATTCCAATAGAATATTTATAAAATTTAATATATTTGGCATAAAATTGCGCATACATCAACCGCATTCGGTAGTGATACAATGACGACTTGTCTGAATTACCGGAAACACCCGTCATGAGTATCTACGCACTGGCACACATCATCCACGTTTATTGCGCGATTGCCTTTGTCGGCGGCGTATTTTTCGAAATGCTGGTTCTCTCCGTTTTGCACACCGGCCGCGTTTCGCGCGAATCGCGCCGCGAAGTCGAACGTGCCATGTCCCATCGTGCCGTCCGCGTGATGCCGCCTGTCGTCATTACCTTGTTCATCAGCGGCATCGTGATGGTGTACAACCGCTACCTGCCGATACTGCACCACCCATTCGACAGCTCTTTCGGCATCATGCTGAGCATCAAAATCCTGTTGGCAATAAGCGTTTTGGTACATTTTGCCATCGCCGTCGTCAAAATGGCACGGCACACCCTCACCGTCGGCTGGTCGAAATACATACACGCCGTCGTATTCAGCCATATGCTGTTTATCGTCTTTTTTGCCAAAGCAATGTTCTACCTGTCTTGGTAAACCTTACCCATACCCCACACACAAGGATTGTTTATGACCCAATACCCGTCCGTCGGCTCGCCGATGTTTTACGGCATCTTCTTTATTGCCGTCTTAATCATGATCGCCATCGATATGGTATCGCTGAAAAAAAACGGCGCCCACAAAGTCAGCATCAAAGAAGCCCTCGCTTGGAGCGGCATTTGGGTGGCCGTATCCTGCGCATTTGCCGGCTGGCTCTATTTCGAACTGGCGGGCAACCCGGCTTACGGTGCTGTTGTCGCCAAAGAAAAAATCCTCGAATTCTTCACCGGCTATGTGCTCGAAAAATCCCTTGCAGTCGACAACATCTTCGTTTTCCTGATGATTTTCGGCTATTTCAAAGTCGAACCCAAATTCCAACACCGCATCTTGCTCTATGGTGTATTCGGCGCCATCGTCCTGCGCGCCATCATGATCTTCATCGGCGCAGCCTTGGTACAACAATTTGAATGGATTTTGTACCTCTTCGGCGCCTTCCTCTTATACACCGGCATTCACATGATGAAGCCGGAAGCCGAAGCTGAAGAAGACCTTTCCCAAAACAAAATCCTGACCCTACTCAAAAAAGTCATCCCGACCAGCCAACAGTTTGACGGTGAAAAATTCTTTACCATTGAAAACGGCAAACGCATCGCTACGCCGCTTTTGCTAGTATTGATTATGATCGAATTGAGCGACGTCATCTTCGCCGTTGACAGCATCCCCGCTATTTTTGCCGTAACCACCGACCCATTCATCGTCCTCACTTCCAACATTTTTGCCATCTTAGGCCTGCGTGCCATGTACTTCTTACTGGCAGACTTTGCCGAACGCTTTATTTTCCTCAAATACGGCTTGGCCTTCGTATTGAGCTTTATCGGTATCAAGATGCTGATTATGCACTGGGTACATATCCCGATTTCCATTTCCCTGTCCGTCGTCTTCGGCGCACTGGGTGCATCCATCCTGACTTCTTTGGTGTACACGCGTCAGCAAGAAAAAAAATAATCTGCCGATACAAAAAGGCCGTCTGAAAAACATTTTTTCAGACGGCCTTTTCAAATATCGGACACAGGCTTATTTAGCAGCATCTTTCAATTTGTCGGCAGCTTCTTGAGTTGCATCGGCAGCTTTACCCAAAGCATCTTTAGCCGCATCTTTGGCAGCGTCTTTAGCTTCGCCCACAGCAGCTTTTGCATCGTCCAAGGCTTTGTCGCTGGCTTCTTTAGCACCATCGATGGCTTTACCGGTAGTTTCTTTAGCATCGGAAATTGCTTTCTCCGCAGTTTCCTTCGCATCGGCACCGGCTTCTTTAGCGTCAGAAACAGCCTGTTCAGCAGCGCCTTTAGCTTCGGAAGCAGCAGCATCGGCAGCAGAAGCCGCGTGTTCGGCAGCAGCGTTCACATCAGAAGCAACGGCAGAAGCCGCTTCTTGAGTTTCCTGTTTCGCCTCTTGAGAACAAGCAGCCAAACCAGCCACCATCATCGCAGCAATCAATAATTTTTTCATGTTGTATATCCTTTGGTCTAAAAAATATCCATCAGAACTGACAGATTAGAAAATCATAACATAATTAATACTCGAAAACGGGAGAATTAACGCCAAATAACAACCGATTTACGTTTTCTGAAGAAAATTTCAAAAAAACAGTTGACGAAAAGAAACAAGCTCCCTATAATGCACAGCTTATCGGGTCGTTAGCTCAGTCGGTAGAGCAGCGGACTTTTAATCCGTTGGTCGAGCGTTCGAATCGCTCACGACCCACCA
>NZ_CATNVN010000089.1:0-7276 GCF_951230505.1 uncultured Neisseria sp. | reverse complement strand
AATTTCAGAATGTTTTGTTTTAATGAAATGAGAGGGGATAAACGTGAAAGAAAAAGAAAAAATAGGAACAATATAATTTTGTGATGAATCAAGTTTATTGTCTGATATGCCCTTAATTGCTTGTCAGTCCCAATATTTTAAAACATAATACTTTTGCCCCCGATGCTGGAGTTTTACTACAAGTACATGATTTGCAAAAAATCTGTCGGGAGTGCAGACCCTGCCAATCAACCTCAAATAAGGAAGGTTAAGAATGAAAGTAACCAGTTTCGGCGAAGTGCTGTGGGACGATTTTCCAAACGGAAAAGTATTGGGTGGCGCGCCCCTGAATGTTGCTGTCCGTTTGCAGTCTTTGGGTATCGATACTGCCATCATTAGCCGTCGCGGTGATGATGCCGATGGCGAGGAATTGCTACGTCAAATTCAAAGTAAAAACGTCAATACTGATTATTTGCAGGTTTGTCACGAATGTGCGACCAGTATGGTGAAAGTACACTTGGACAAGTCTGGCAGTGCGTCTTATGAGATTGTTTATCCTTGCGCGTGGGACAGGATTGCGGTTGATGATGCGGCAATCAAACGTGTGGCAGAATCCGATGCTTTAGTGTTTGGCAGCTTGGCAACCCGTGACGAGGTTTCGCATAAAAGTTTGGCTGTTTTGCTGAAAGAAACCAAATTCAAAATTTTTGATGTTAATCTGCGTAAGCCTCATTATGATATTGACCGCTTGTTGGAGACCATGAAACAGTCTGATATGGTCAAACTCAATGATGATGAGTTGTATGAATTGGCTGCGGCTTACGGCTCTCCTTATCACAGTATCGAGCAAAATATCGGCTACCTTGTTGAGCTGACAGGCGTCAAAATTCTTTGCGTGACTTTGGGCAGCCATGGCGCGGTTTTGTATAAGGACGGCGAGTTATACCGTCATTGCGGTTTCCGCGTCAAAGTGGTGGATACCGTCGGCTCCGGTGACAGCTTTCTTGGCGGTTTGACTTACAAGCTGCTCAATAATGCGCCTCCTCAAGAAGCCATTGCTTTTGCTTGTGCGCTGGGTGCATTGGTGGCTTCACGTCATGGCGCGACGGCGTATATTTCTTTGGAAGAAGTTGAAGCGTTTATGAATCCTGCTTGATATTTTGACAAGAGACATAAAAAGGCCGTCTGAAAACCATTAAATCAGGTTTTTCAGACGGCCTTAGTATTTTCAGGCTTTACCAATAAGTTGTAAAACATTCTAAGTTGGTATTTTTCGGGCCACTTCCTTCTTCGGTCGGCGAACCAATCATCATCAGGCCGATGATTTTGTCTTTGTCGGCACACTCAAATGCTTCGCGCAACAATGGGCTGTTGACCCACATGCCGGTAATCCAAACATTGTCGAAGCCTTGAGCAGAAGCAGCCAGTTGTAAAGCATAGGCGGCGCAGCCGGCAGTCAGCATTTGTTCCCATTCAGGTTTGGGTTTTGCCACTTCACGGTTCGGCGCGAATGTAACGCCGATAATCATAGGCGCCATGTTGCCGACGCGTTCGGCCTTTTTCATGGCATCATCGCCGAAGTTGAGTTCGGTAACGGTCTTGCTCAAAAGCTCACGGAAACGTTGTAAGCCGGCCTCGCTTTGAATCACAGTAAAGCGGTAAGGGCGCATATTGCCGTGATCAGGTACTTGTGTTGCCGCTTGCAGCATTTGTTCCAGTTGCTCGGCATTGGGTGCCGGAGCAGCCAGTTTTTTGGAAGAACGACGCGTGGTGAGGAGATTTAAGGCATCCATTTTTATTCTTTCTTGTGGATTCGAATGAGAATAATTATATAACAGAACGATAAATAAATCAGCAAAGGACTAAGGCCGTCTGAATTAAGGTTTCAGACGGCCTTTGAGTTTTACAGGATACCGTTGTTTTGTGTATTTTCAGTAATCAGAGCTTTGCTGATTTCGTCGGCGGTGTAGCTCTTACCGTTTCCGAATACAAAGCTGTCGACATTATTGTTGGCAATGTCATGGATGGTCAGGGTGTCGCCTGTATCTTTGATGGTTAATACCCAATCATCGCCGGTTTTTAACTGTAAATCTTTCAGCGTAATCCCTTCTTTGAAAAGGACTTGGGTATCGCTGCCACCATACGGATTAAAGGTGTCGTTGCCGCTGTTTCTGCCGAACATAATCACCGTACGCTCGGAACCGGGGTCGGTAATGGTATCGTTGCCGCCGGCCGTATCAACGATGTTGATGCCTCGGCCCAAAGTAATGGTTTCATCACTGCGGTTGCCCCTGTATTCGACAACAGAAGTGTAACGCGACAAATCTAAATCGCTGTTGTCGCTATCGGCATGGATGGTGTGGTTGAAGTTGTTGTACACATCCCGGTTGAGTTCTTCAACGGGTTGGCCGGTGTATTGGACGATGTTTGTGTTGCCGATCATGTGCGGGATAGACAGTTTGAAGTGGTTGATTAGCTCGCCGGTGCTGTATGAGGTATTGCCGTCAAACTGAAACTCGGAAATCGCACCATAAATACCGCTTTGGTTTTTGATGGTTAAAACATCGTCTGTGCCTTTGATGCGGATATGCCAAGTGTCGCCATTCAGCAGGGGTGGAGATACAAATTGGTTGCTGTCGGGCATGTCGGCAATCTCGGTTTTGTCGTAACCTTTTTCAACGGTAATTTCGAGGTCGTCAAGGGTAATGTCGCTGGTAAATTTAACGACATTAGCGTTGAGTCTGTGTAGGCTTGCCTCGCTATCAAAACCGAAGTTGAAGTCAAAAATGGTATCATGACCGTAACCTTTGCCGAAGATATAGGTATCGTTGTGTTCGCCGCCTTCCAGATAATCATTGCCTGCGCCGCCGTCAAGCTGGTCGGCACCTACATGGGCATAGAGTTTGTCATTGCCGTTGCCACCATAAAGTTTATCGTCGGAATCCGGCTCAGTGCTGTAATAGGTTGCACTGTGTTCGCGCAAGATGTCATCGCCATCGTGGCCATAAAGGGTATCATGGCCGTCATTGCCGCCGTCGATTTCATTGTTGCCTGCATTGCCATGCAAGGTATCATCGTCGTTTGTGCCGACGAGTTTAATGGTTTCGGTCTTCAGCGCTTGGAAGGTTTGTTGGAACTGTGCGGCAGTGTAGGTTTGGTCGTTGAACTGGAAACGGTCGATGGAAATGCTGCCATCCGCACCGATTTGGTTTTGAATCAGGGCTGAACCTTGTTCCGAAGTGATTTCCCAACTTTGGCTGCCATCATCGTTATGAATGGTCTTCAGGTTGAGCTTGGCATTGTTCAGGCCGTCTGAAAACTTGAGGGTATTGATGCCTTGGTTGTCGATAATGGTATCGTTGTCGCCGTAGATATAGGTATCGTTTCCGGCTCCGCCTTTCAGAATGTCTTTACCGTTGCCGCCCACTAAAATGTCGTCGCCTGCATCACCGTTGATGACATCGTTGCCGTCGCCGCCATCCAGATAATCGTTGCCGTCGCCGCCGTTGAGGTTATCGTTGCCACCCATGCCGTAAACGGTATCATCACCACGTCCGCTATTGAGGCGGTTGCGGCCTTCGTTACCGGTCAGGATGTTATTGCTGTTGTTGCCGGCGGCAAAAATATTGGCCGAGCCGGTCAAGGTAACATTTTCGACGTAGGTAGCGGCGGTATGGGAAATGCTGCTGAATACGGTGTCTTCTCCGCCGTCAGCCTGTTCAATCACCACGTCTTTTACATCATCAACGTAGTAAGTGTCATTGCCGTCTCCACCTTCCATAATGTCGGCACCGGCTTTGCCATCGATAATATCATCGCCGGATGTGCCGATCAGATGGTCATTGCCGCCGCTGCCAGCGATGGTCTTGCCGCTTTCGGTATGCTCAGTCAGGGAAATATTGAAATATTTGGCAAAGCTGTTTACATCCAGTTTTTGTGTGCCGATGATGAATTGGGAGACTGCCGGTGTTGTACCGTTTTGAGTGTATTGGTTTTTGATAGTTAAAACGGCGTTGCTGTTTTTCACGGCAATCAGCCAGTCATGGCCGCCGGTTTCATTGTTTCGGACTTCGACGGTTAAATCGTTAAGGCTTAGGTCGGTATGAAAGCGGATGCTGTTGTGGCCTTGATTGTCGATGATGGTGTCTTGCTCGCTTTTGGCAGAGAAAAGGTAGGTATCATCGCCTTCGCCACCTTCAAGCACATCGTTGCCTGCTTCGCCGTTGAGGATGTCATTGCCTGTTTCGCTGAAAAGAAGGTCGTTGCCTTCGCCACCATTGATGACATCGTTGCCACCGCCGCCGTAAACGATGTCGTCACCGCGCCCGCTGTTGAGGCGGTTGTGGCCTTCATTGCCGATGAGGATGTTGTTGCTGTTGTTGCCAGCACCGAAAATGTTGGCTGTACCGGTCAAAACAAGGTTTTTAACGTGGTTTGGAAGGGTATAGCTGACGTTGCTGCAAACCGTATCATCGCCGCCATTTGGGTTTTCAATGATTGTATCGTCAGTGAGGGTTACATAATAAACGTAATCTTCCGACGTGCCTGTCGTTACTTGTTCAAGGGCGGAAGGTTGTAATTGCTCTAAATGTCGTAATTCAAATTGCGCATTGGAGGTGCGCATTGCTTTTTCGATTGTCATGATATTTTCTTTAGATATTGATGAGAGTAACAAGGAAGTAAACGTATCCGGCATATGGCCGGTATTGCTTAATTTGTATTGTGTTTAGGCTGTATATACTAGTGCCGAAATTTGATAAAAACAACAGAAACGTTAAGATATGACAATATATAGAGAGCTTTATCAGGCTTTGTCTGCCGTCTATTCCTTTGCTAAATGGCTTTGCCTTGTATGTCTGTTTTGTTTCTTATATACCACACATCAATTTTCATAGTTTCAAACTATGAATGGTTGTAAAAAGGCCGTCTGAAAAAAAGAAGCAGGTTTCGCATTGCAAAACCTGCTTCTGATTTTTCAGACGGCCTGTCTGATTATAGAGTACGGGCAACTTCGACGATGTCGAAACATTCGAGTTGGTCGCCTTCCATAATCTCGTTGTAGCCTTTGAGCATCAGACCACACTCGAAGCCCATGCGGACTTCTTTGACGTCGTCTTTGTAGCGTTTCAAAGAAGATAGCTCGCCGGTATGGATAACCACGTTGTTGCGGATGAGGCGGACATGGGAATCGCGTTTGACCACGCCGTCGGTAACCATACAGCCTGCAATGTTGCCGACTTTGGAAACAGAGATAACCTGACGGATTTCAACCGTACCGGTGACTTGCTCTTTCTCTTCCGGAGAGAGCATACCGCTCATGGCGGCTTTCACGTCGTCGATGGCATCGTAAATGATGTTGTAGTAACGGATTTCCACGTTTTCATTCTCAGCCAGTTTGCGTGCGGAAGCATCTGCACGGACGTTAAATCCGATGATGAATGCGCCGGAAGCGATGGCCAAGTTGACATCAGATTCGGTAATGCCGCCAACGCCGCTGTGCAACACGTTCACTTTCACTTCGTCTGTGGACAGTTTTTTCAGACTGCCCGCCAAAGCTTCGTAAGAACCTTGTACGTCTGCTTTGATGATGACGGACAAGGATTGGGCTTGGTTTTCGCCCATGTTGTTGAACATGTTTTCCAGTTTTGCAGCCTGTTGTTTGGCCAAGCGCACGTCGCGGTATTTGCCTTGACGGAAGAGGGCGATTTCGCGCGCTTTTTTCTCGTCAGCTAATACCATTGCATCTTCGCCTGCGTTCGGTACGTCGGATAAGCCGAGGATTTCGACAGGGATAGACGGGCCGGCTTCATTGATGGCTTTGCCGTTTTCGTCAACCATTGCACGGATTTTACCGAATGCAGTACCGGCCAGCAGCATATCGCCTTTTTTCAGCGTACCGCTTTGAACCAGTAATGTGGCAACCGCGCCACGACCTTTGTCCAAACGTGCCTCAACGATGATACCTTTGGCAGGTGCATCGACTGGGGCAGTCAGTTCCAAAACTTCGGCTTCGAGCAAGACGGCTTCGAGCAATGCATCGATGTTCAGACCTTTTTTAGCGGAAACATCGATAAACTGTACATCGCCGCCCCATTCGTCAGGCACGACTTCGTGCGCAGTCAGCTCTTGGCGGATACGCTCAGGGTTGGCAGCCTCTTTATCGATTTTGTTGACGGCAACCACCATAGGCACGCCCGCAGCTTTAGCGTGGGCAATTGCCTCGATGGTTTGCGGCATCACGCCGTCGTCGGCTGCAACTACAAGAATCACGATATCGGTTGCTTTCGCACCGCGCGCACGCATGGCGGTAAACGCTTCGTGACCCGGAGTATCCAAGAAGGTAATCACGCCGCGAGGGGTTTCAACGTGGTATGCACCGATGTGTTGGGTAATGCCGCCCGCTTCGCCTTGTACCACTTTGGCGCGGCGGATGTAGTCCAGCAGGGAAGTTTTACCGTGGTCAACGTGACCCATCACGGTAACAACCGGAGGACGCGGCAATGCTTCGGCTTCTACTGCTTCAACGCCTTCATCCAGGAATGCTTCAGGGTCGTCGGCGGCGGCAGGTTTACCGATGTGGCCGAGTTCTTCCACCACAATCAGGGCAGTGTCTTGGTCGATAGATTGGTTGATGGTTACCATCATGCCCATTTTCATCAGGGCTTTAACCACTTCAACGCCTTTAACGGCCATTTTGTGTGCCAAGTCGGCAACGGTAATGGTTTCAGGTACCAAAACTTCGTGTACGACAGGTTCGGTCGGCGCTTGGAAGGCGTGTTGGTTTGGCTCAAGTTTGAGTTTTTTGCCTTTTTTGCCGCCGCGTACGCGCTCGTCGTCGCCATTGCGTGCATTGTTGCGGTCACGGCCGCCTTTGCCGCCTTTGCCTTTGGCGTTACGGCCTTGAGTGTCTTCATCACGCTCACGACGGTCTTCTTTTTTACCGCGCGCGTTGTGTTCGGATTTGCCTTCGCCAGATGCTGCTTTGGCTTTCTCGGCAGGTTTATTGCGCTCGCCTGATTTGGCTTCTTTAGTAGGTTTTGAGTCTTTCTCGGCCTGTTGTTTTATGGCTTCACGGCGTGCTTGACGCTCTTGTTTTTCTTTCAACAAGGCTTCTTGATGCGCACGCAGGGCGGCGGCACGACGGGCTTCTTCATCGCGTTGAGCCTGTTCTTCCACGCTGACGACAGGTTGCGGTACGGCAGGAGCGGCAGGAGCGGCAGGTTTGGCTGCTTTTTTCGCTTCTTTGCCTTTGCTGCCTTTGTCTTGTTTGGCTTTGGCAGGTTTCTTGGCTTCGGCT
>NZ_CATNVN010000088.1:0-7506 GCF_951230505.1 uncultured Neisseria sp. | reverse complement strand
AAAGGGATAAAGATAAAATTGAATATGATTTTAATATTAATCTAAATATAATCTAATTTTAATCTATTTGAATCCAATAAATATCTAATAGTCGAGCTAATACTTTCCAATCGGCGCGTATCCACCCTTCAAAAAGGGAGATTTCATAAGTACAACACTAAATTTAACTACAACGCAGGATAGGCAACGAGTGCCAAAAAACGCACTAAATGCGTTTTTCAATTCCGCCCAACAAGGCGGAAACGCCGCAAAGCGGCTGAAGGTTTGAACAACCATCGGGGGCATCTGCCGCCGTGTTGTTGGTTGATGTCTAAATTTCAAAGCGCAAAAAGTCCAGACCAAGACAAGTGTCTCTGCACGTCTTCCACCTTTTCCACCACGCCACAGAAGGCGCACCGGACAAAGATGAAAGCCGCACAAAGCCAGTCTGGACTTTTTGCGCTTTGAAATTTTTAACGACATCACAACACGGCGGCAGATGCCCCCGATGGTTGTTTATTTATGAATGAACATTTATGAAAGGACTATCAGATGGGATTAGATATGTATGGCTATACCATGAATGCCGAGTTTGTCGGCGACCGTCAAACCGATGTGAATGTGAGCGAAGATGAACGCGAAGAAGCAGCACTGAATCATTTTGCCTACTGGCGGAAATTTAACCATCTTCATGGTTGGATGGAAAACTTATATCGGCAAAAAGGCGGAAAAGCTGAAGTCTTTAATTGCTGCACTGTGCGGCTGGAACTTGAAGATTTAGACCGTCTGGAATCTGATTTAAATGAAGAAAAATTGGAATACACTCCGGGCTTTTTCTTTGGAGACGATGAGATATATCCCGAAGACATTACAGAAACTAAAAACTTTATTGCAAATGCCCGTCTAGCAATAGCTAAGGGACAAGCAGTGTTTTATGACAGTTGGTGGTAATGATACACGGTTTCAGGCGGCAAAGGCCGTCTGAAACCATAGGGAGCAAGAAGATGGAAAACACTGTTAAAGAGCTGAAAAAACGTATTTATTCGTTTGGTGCTGCGTACAAACCCTCTGATGTTTTTCGTGATTTCGTCGAGCTGGCAGCGATTGCCATTTTAAACAGCTATATTCGGGATGAAGATTGGGAAAATCGTGAAGAGCGATACCACGTTATCCGCCGACAATATAAAGAAGAGGCTTTTAAAATTTTTCCTGAGCTATTAGGCGTTTTGGCTTCGGGCTGTATTCGAGCGGTGAAAGTCGGAAACTACGAAGATTTTTTGGGCGAACTTTATATGGACTTGGGAGCGTCGAACGAGCGTAACGGACAGTTTTTTACGCCAATGTCTATATCAAGAGTGATGGCAAAACTGGCGGGAATTGACACGGTGGAGAAGCTGGCGAATAAAAGATTCGTTTCTTTACTTGAGCCATGTTGTGGCAGTGGTGCGAATCTGCTTGCTTTCGCCGAACATATCGCCGATAGCGGAAAAATTCCAAGCTTACATATGGCAGCGGTTACGGTAGATATTGATGTTTTATGTGTGTGGATGTGTTTTGTGCAATGCCATTTTTACGGTATTCCCGCAAAAATCATACATGGCGACAGTTTGAAACTTGAATTTCATACGGCTTGGCGGACGGTGCATTGGTTGCGTGGAGGATTTGAAGACGATATGAAAGCTGAAATTGTCGCTGACAAAAAAGCCGCTTTCGATGCAGAACAGCAACACCATAGAGAAACGAAGATTACCGCCCCTTTGTTGACTTTGGAAGAACAGTTGGTCTTGTTTTAAGGAAAGGAAGAAGCGTGATGATTCAAGATGTGAAAAAAGTGGATTATGACAAAATGTTTTCTGAATGCCTCAAAGGTAAAATTCCTACTGAAACGAGGCTGGATACCGAAGCTCTAATTAAGCTGTTGATGTTGGAAAATGTTTCTGAAATTGAAGCAAGCATTAGAAAAGGTTGTATAAGAGCAACACATTTTATAGGTTCTAACAAAAAATATATCTATGATACAGGTATTGATGATGAAGAAATTCAATGGGAAATTGAAGATTTTAAGGCGCATTACCCTCACACTTGGTGGACGGTAGAGCAGATTAATTATAATGACTAAGATATAAAGGTCGTCTGTAATCACTGTTTCAGATGACCTTTATCTGTCTAAGCCAAACTGAAAAAAGAAGCCCGCCGCAGCCCCGTTACCGCCTCTCAAAGTTCGGCAGAAACGTCCCCACGCCCCAAGTAGAAAACAGACTTAGGCAGCTTTTCCGGCACCTTCGACAACCTACAAAACTGCCACGCCTATTTTCCACTTGCCCCCTACGGCGGGCTTTTTATAGTCAATTAAAATCAAAATAGGACAGTAGCGCATCGCCAAATTGGGCGTAATCAGACAAAACGGTTCGCAGATACCGCTTAATATTCGCCCACACCTTCTCAATCGGGTTGAGCTCAGGTGAATAAGGTGCAAGAGGCAATACCTTATGTCCCGATTTTTCCACCATTTTCCGTAAGACACCCATACGGTGAAATCGTGCATTATCTAAAATAATCACCGATTTTTGAGTCAATGCGGGCAGTAGGCATTGCTGAAACCACGCTTCAAAAAAGACTCCGGTCATCGTATTTTGATAAACCATCGGAGCAATCAGCCGGTTGCCGACTTGTGCGGACACCAGAGATAAGCGTCGGTATCTTTTTCCACTTATCTGCGCTTTCACTATTTGCCCTTTCAGGCTGCGGGCATAGGGACGGAACAGGTAGCGGTCAAATCCTGTTTCATCCAAATAAACACGTTGGTAGTCGGAAAATTCGGCCAGCTGTGTCAAATAATGCGTTACTTTGGCCGGGTCTTGTTCTTTGTAAGTGGTGGTCTTTTTTTGCGCGTCATCCCCATCTGTTTGAGTGCATAGCAAACGGCGGCTGGCGTACAATCAAAATGTTTGGCGATTTCATGCAGATAGGCATCCGGGTGTTGCCCAACATATTGAGCCAGTTTTTGCCTATCCAATTTGACGGCATTTAGACCGGTAACTTGATGTTTTAGGCTGCCTGTTTGTTTTTTAAGGCGAATCCACAGGTAAAGCGTGTTTCTTGACAAGTTAAACGTTGCTGCGGTTTGGCTGATGTTTTTGCATTGTTCGTAATAGTTTAAAGCTTTGTTTCTTAAGTCCGCAGAGTATGCCATGGTTAGACCTTCAAAGTTGAGTGTTGTACTATTTTGTTTTTAATTGACTATAGTAGTAAAACATCATATAGGAATAAAATTATAATTCGAATAATAGTTTTATAAATAATTATTTACCTAAATTAAACAATATGTTAAAGAATTTCTTAAATATAAAAAGGTCGTCTGAAAAATATTCAGACGATCTTTTGTTATATTTACAGTTGTAATGATTCGTTTGTTTGAATTAAATACCATTTATCTGAAATAAATTTCCAGTATATGAGAATATGGTATTTTGCAGGAATCAGAAATTGATAATGAATTGTATTTCAGCCGGTCTGGTTAATTTAATCAGAAATCTGTTACAGGAAGAGTAAAAGTGGAATGTGGAAAAGATAGGGTGTTAAAGAAGCTATCAGCTCTAATAGCAGTTTTGGGTTCATTCGCTTTGGCAGCTTGTTATCCATCTTCAGAAAATAAGGAGGAAGTAAAAATGGACAATCAGATACCCATAACAGGCTTTGAAAGAAATATTAAAATTGATTTGAATGGGACGTTGATGAGCGTGCCTTACGGTTATTTGGCAGGTTCGTCCCGAGATTCGGCAACAAGATGGATGTCGGACGAGGAAAAAATCCATAAGGGCGGTAGGTTTGATATTTACGTCCATGCCAAACGCAAAGGAGATTCTTGGATTTTAGAGCCTTTTAATCGGGAGAATAAAGATAAATTTGTTAAGGCATTGAAGGATGGCCTGCCGATGATAGACACTATTTCGATTCAGAAAAATTCTGAATGCCTTTTAGATCCTAAGTATCTTAAAAAAATGATGTTGAGGTACGGTTCAAAAGAAATAACTTCTTCTTCTAAAGACTATAAAGCATATGAAAGATTTAATGAAGAACCATTCTATCATGAATTTAATTATATTAGGGATGATGAAAATCCAGTAAGAATACAAGTAAGGGATGATGGTAGAAAAAATGGAAAAAGACTTAATGAACCGCATTTTTCAATCGCAGTTGACTCATGCATAAATGGTTTATCAGTAGATTATTATCCTAGTATCAGTGCACATGAATATGGAAATTTTTCTAAGCAACCTTCTCAACAAGAGTTGATTGAATATCATCTAAAAATAGAGAAATTAATTAAAAGTTTTATCAAGTAATTTTATTTTAGGAATCTAACTTATGATTATTTTAAATGAAAGACAGCAGGCTGAATTAAAAGGATATGCTGATAGAGGCGATTATCATGGTGGATGGACTTATCTTGCCAAGCAAGGAGACCGCTATGCCGACAATGCGGCAGCTATTACCGGAAATAGTAAAGACTTACGAGGAATTAATCTATGGATGAAAAAAGGAGTTGAAAATTTATGGGATTCGACAGTAGGCGAAACAGCTAGGCAGGAAAATTTTGAAAAGGTTGCATTGAATCATTTTGAAAATTATGTCCGAATGATTGAACAAGGGAAAGGCAAATTACCCACTACAAGCCAAATTGAAAAAAGCTATTCGGAGTCCCTTAGTAGTCATGGACTCTCAACTAGTGCTGCCATAGATTTGGCAATCAATCGTGCAATTGTAGCCACTGTTCCTAATGGTATGGGTAAAGATATTCAAGGCGGATGGGCATTGGGATTGGGTATTGAAACCAGTCGTATCGATCCTCAAAATGCAATTGCCAATAAAGAAGGCTCGGGTGAATACAATCAAAAAATTGTTTTTGAAGCATTAAGCAAAGCAGGAAAAGAACTGCTTTTAAGCGATCCGATTGGTTTTCCTAATGCTGTATTGGGAGACGCCAGACAGTTGGAGTGGGAATACAAAGCTGATGCTGCAGAATGGTTACTTGAAAAAGGAAAAGAATTGTATGAATCTGCAGCAAAAGAATTGACCGAAACCGCAAAAGAGTTGGCTGAAGCGGCAAAAGATTTCAGTAAGAATTTTGAAGAGTGGACAAAAGAAACTTGGGAAGGTGCAGTCGGCACATTCAAAGAATGGGCATGGAAAATCCCATTTAACGATCGTCAAGACGACTGGGGATCGCCCGAAAACAGGAACTGGTGCATCCCTGAAGACTGGGAGCGCTGGCAAAAAGCCAACCGTGATGGCAAATACCACATCTACGATCCTTTAACTCTCGACCTTGACGGCGACGGCATCGAAACCGTTTCCCACAACGGCTACAAAGGCACATTGTTCGACCATGATGGCGACGGTATCCGTACGGCTTCAGGCTGGGTGGATTCAGACGACGGTTTGCTGGTTGTTGACCGCAACGGCGACGGCATCATCAATGACGGCAAGGAGCTTTTCAGCGACAGTTCCGTTTTGAAAGACGGCACGAAGGCGGCGCACGGCTATGCGGCTTTGGCAGAATATGATTCTAATGGCGACGGTGTGGTCGATGCTAAAGATGCTGATTTTGACAAATTGCGCGTATGGCGCGATTTGAATCAAGATGGTGTCAGCCAAAAAGATGAGTTGTTTACACTGGAAGAAGTCGGCGTACAGTCTCTGAATGTTGCATATCAAGATACCAATCAAAATCTCGGCAATGGTAACCGTCTGGCGCAGGAAGGTAGCTATACCGGCAAAGACGGCAATGTGCGTAAAATGGGCGATTTGTTGTTTGGCAACAATACGCTTTACAGCCGTTATAGCCAATCCGTCAATCTGACCGACGAACAGCGTGCGGCGGCAAACCTACAAGGCATCGGCCGCTTGCGCGATCTGCGCGAAGCCGCTGCCCTTTCGCCCGCTCTTGCCGCAGCATTGCAGGCATATACCAAAGCGGAAACCAAGGCGCAGCAAAAAGCCCTCTTGGACGATCTGGTTGACAAATGGGCGCAAACCGATCCGAATTACAGCGTCGGCACACGTTTCTCCACCCCCATGCTGCGCACTGCGAACGAAGGTGTCGCATTGACTCCAGGGCAGGAGCAGGCGATGTTACTGGCAGGTGGTGTTTCAGACGAGTACAAAGAAAAACTGCACGAATTGCGCACGAAAATTGCGGCATTGGACGCATTCTCTGGTGAAAAGTCCAGTGTTATCTATGTGCAAAGCAAAGAGCAGATGGAAAGCTTCCTCAAAACCGTACGCGAAACTTACAGCAAGCTGACAGACAACGTTTATGAGAACCTGCTCTTCCAAACCCGTTTGCAACCGTATTTGAACAAAATCGGACTGAAGCTGGAAAACGGCGAATTCAAACTCGATTTCACTGATGTCGCCGCTCTCTTTGGTGAAGTGTACGCCCGCAGCCCCGAAAAAGCCTTTGTGGATTTGGGCGAATTTTTAGCGTACAGCAAAATCAGTTCGGGTGATAACGCATTTACCGAACTCTCATCGCTGATGGCGCAATATTCTCTGGATGCTGTAAACAGCGGTACATTCGAACAATACGCCGAAGCCTTGGGCAAAGAAGCGATGGAAAAACTCGGCCATAAAACCGGTACGGAAAAAGATGATACGCTTTATGGCAACGAACTTGCCAACTTTATTACAGGCGGCGCGGGGGATGATGCAATCAGCGGCTATGGTGGTAATGACATACTGCATGGCGGAGCAGGTAATGACACATTACAAGGTGGTGCAGGTAAAGATACCTTGGCAGGCGGGGCCGGAGACGACAGACTGAACGGTGGCGGCAGCGAAGCCGACACCTATGTCTTCGAGAAAGGTCACGGCAGGGATGTGGTTTCCGACAGCGCTTACCAGGCAGCTCATACCGATACCCTGCGCTTCAACGGCGCCAAGTTTGCCGAAGCCGTATTTACCCGTTCGGGCAACAACCTGGTCATCAAAGCCTACGGAGCCGAAGATGCTGTAACCGTAGAGGGTTATTTTAGCAGCAGCTCCTACCGCTACTACGATTTTGCCTTTGACGACAAAACCGTTACCACCAAAGACATGGCCGGTATGAAGGTGGAAGGCGTCGGTACCGACAGCAACGAAAGCCTCTACGGCTGGGATACCGCCGACGTGCTGGACGGCGGCAAAGGCAACGACTACCTGAGTGGTGAAAAAGGTGCCGACATCCTCAAAGGCGGCGAAGGCAACGACAGCCTTGACGGCGGCGAAGGAGCCGATACGTTGGAAGGCAATGCGGACAACGACTACCTGAGTGGTGAGAAAGGTGCTGACATCCTCAAAGGCGGCGAAGGCAACGACGAACTGCACGGTGGCGAAGGCAGCGACATTCTGAACGGCGGAGCCGGAGACGACAGACTGTACGGCGGCAGTAACGAAGCCGACACCTATGTCTTCGAAAAAGGCCACGGCAAGGATGTGGTTTCCGACAGCGCTTACCAGGCAGCTCATACCGATACCCTGCGCTTC
>NZ_CATNVN010000087.1:0-7571 GCF_951230505.1 uncultured Neisseria sp. | reverse complement strand
TTGTCGTGCCGCTGGTGTGTCTGATGATTGGCAGTTTTCTGTTCGGCTGGGCGCGCCCTATGCCCATCGATTCGCGCAATTTCCGTGATCCGCGCCGCGCGTGGCGTTGGGTGTCGATTTCAGGTCCGATTGCCAATCTGATTTTGGCGTTCTTTTGGGGCTTTGTCGTCGTACTTGCTGCGTATGTGCCTGAGTCTTATCAAGCGCCCTTGGCGCAGATGGCCGGTTACGGCGTGATGGTGAACTCGATTTGGGTCGCATTCAGCCTGATTCCGATTTTGCCTTGGGACGGCGGTATTTTTATCGATACCTTTCTCAATGCCAAACAGTCCATGCAGTTCCGTAAAATCGAGCCATACGGCACATGGATTATCCTGATCCTGTTGTTTACCGGCCTGCTGGCCAAACTGATTTGGCCGATTATTGCCATGATTCAGGACGCAGTGGGGATGGTTGTCATGCTGTTTATTTAAATGTTTTGGCTGAAAAGGCCGTCTGAAACTCAGTTTCAGACGGCCTTTTTCATTGTGCAACATGTAAATACGATTGGAAAAGTTGCTTAAAAATTGTACAATTTCAGCCCTTTCAATTCGGCGCAAACATCATGCACATCGGCGGCTATTTCATTGACAACCCCATCGCACTCGCCCCCATGGCAGGCATTACGGACAAACCGTTCCGCCGGATTTGCCGCGAGTTTGGCGCAGGATGGGCGGTATGCGAAATGCTGACCAGCGATCCGAGCTTGCGCCATACCAAAAAAACCTTGCGCCGCAGCGATTTTGAAGGCGAGGGCGGAGTGGTGGCCGTGCAGATTGCCGGCAGCGATCCGCAGCAGATGGCGGAAGCCGCGCGGTATAACGTCGGCTTGGGCGCTCAGGTCATTGATATAAACATGGGCTGTCCGGCCAAAAAAGTCTGTAATGTTCAGGCAGGCAGCGCATTGATGCAAAACGAGTCTTTGGTTGCCGAAATCTTGAAAGCCGTTGTCAACGCGGTGGACGTACCCGTTACCCTCAAAACCCGTTTGGGCTGGCACGATGAACATCAAAACTTGCCGACTATTGCCAAAATCGCCGAAGAATCAGGCATCGCTGCCCTTGTCATCCACGGACGTACACGCACGCAGATGTACAAAGGCGAAGCGCGTTACGAACTGATTGCCGAAACTAAAGGCCGTCTGAACATCCCCGTTTGGGTCAACGGCGATATCACTTCGCCGCAAAAAGCAGCCGCCGTCCTCAAACAAACCGCTGCCGACGGCATCATGATAGGGCGCGGCGCACAAGGCAGACCGTGGCTTTTCCGTGATTTAAAACATTATGCCGAACACGGCGTTTTGCCGCCGGCCTTGAGCTTGGCAGAATGCAATACCACCATTTTGAACCACATCCGCGCCATGCATGAATTTTATGGCGAAGTCGCCGGCGTACGCATCGCCCGCAAACACATCGGCTGGTATATCGATGAAATGCCCGACGGCGAACAAACACGCCGGGAAATCAACCGCTTGGACAGCGCCTCAGCACAATACGATACCCTTGCCGCCTATCTTGAGATACTTTCAGAAAAAACCGACCGTTGGGTATGCCATTATCGGGAAGGCTAAAGAGTTTCAGACGGCCTCATCATTTAAAAACAAATCCAAAGAAAGACAATCACGATGAATCAAACGACGACTGACATTGCGCAATGTATTGAACAAAACTTACGACAATACTTCAAAGACTTGGATGGTACGGAACCTTGCGGCGTGTATGATATGGTGTTGCATCAAGTGGAAAAGCCGATGCTTGCCTGCGTAATGGAGCAATGCGGCGGAAACCAGTCTAAAGCGGCCGTTATTTTGGGTTTGAACCGCAATACCCTGCGTAAAAAATTACAACAGCACGGTATGCTGTAATACGGCAGGGCAATCCGTCCTGACGGTCGAAGGAGAAATAACAATGCAAAATCCGAATAAATTAAATATCCATTTCATCTTGCACGAGGCATTTGAAGTGCCGGGAGCATATTTGAAATGGGCGCAATGGCGCGGACACGACATCAGTGCAACCAAAGTGTACGAATGTGAAGCCCTGCCTGACAATGTGGACGATATAGATTTTTTGATTGTGATGGGCGGGCCGCAATCGCCTGATGAAGACAGGCAGGCATTCCCGTATTACGACCCCGAATCCGAGCTGCGCCTGATGCGTCAGGCTATGGCGGCGGATAAATATATTGTCGGCGTGTGTTTGGGTGCGCAGCTTTTATCCGTTGCCTACGGCACGCGCCACACACGCAGCCCTGAGCGTGAAATCGGCATTTATCCGATTGAGTTGACGGCGGAAGGTTTGGCGGATGCCCATGTTTCCCTGTTGGGCAAAACCCTGAATACCGGCCATTGGCACGGCGATATGCCCGGTTTGACGGATGAGGCGGTTGTGTTGGCAACCAGCAAAGGCTGTCCGCGCCAGATTATCCGTTTTGCGCCCAAACATTATGCCTTCCAGGCCCATTTGGAGTTTGACCGTGAAGCCGTCGGGCTGCTGATTGCGGCGGACGGACGCGAAAATGTGGCCGAACAAAGCCAAGCCCAAACTTATGTCCAGCATCCGGATAAAATCGAAGCGGCGGATTTCAGTGAAATGAATGCCAAACTCTTCGACTTTTTGGATTCGCTGACGCAGACAAAATAAAAAAAGCCAACCTTCCAGGCCGTCTGAATAATAAATATAGAGAAGAAACGATTAACCCTTTTTAAAAGGTCGGACCATGTTCTATCAAATACTTGCCCTGCTGATTTGGGGCAGCTCGTTTATCGCTGCCAAGTATTCTTACGAGATGATCGACCCTGCGCTGATGGTTGAGGCGCGGTTGTTGATTGCCGCGTTGATGGTACTGCCGTCGTGCCGCCGTCATTTGGGAAGGATTCCGCGGAGCGAGTGGAAGCCGTTGTTGTGGATTTCCTTTGTCAACTACGTTGTCGTTTTGATGCTTCAGTTTATCGGTTTGAAATATACATCTGCCGCCAGCGCGGTGACCATGGTAGGGTTGGAGCCTTTGCTGGTGGTTTTTGTCGGTCATTTCTTTTTCAACGACAAAGCGAAAATTTACCACTGGATTTGCGGTGCGGCGGCATTTGCCGGCGTGGGCATGATGGTAATGGGCGGCGCGGAAGAGGGTGGTACGATTGATTGGTTCGGCTGTTTGCTGATTTTGCTTGCGGGATTGGGTTTTGCAGGCGTGATACGACCGAGCCAGCAGATGATTGCCCGCATCGGTGCGCCTGCATTTACCGTGGCTTCCATGGCGGTGGCGGCGGTGTTGTGTCTGCCGTTTTCGCTGGTGTTGGCAGACAGTTATCAAATCAACTGGTCATGGGGCGGTACGCTGTCGATTTTATATATGGGGATCGGTTGCAGTTGGCTTGCCTATCTGTTGTGGAACAAAGGCATGAACAAAGTCCCTGCCAACGTCTCCGGCCTGCTGATTTCGCTTGAGCCTGTCATCGGCGTTATCATGGCGGTGTTAATTTTGGGCGAACATTTAAGCGCTATGTCTGCGATGGGCATTACCGTCGTTATTGCGTCCACTTTTGTCGCCGGTATGTTGGCGCGTGTCAGCAACAAACACAAAAAGGCCGTCTGAAAACGGTTTCAGACGGCCTGAAGTAAGCAGTATCTTTTTTCAATAAAACATTTTGGGAAAATTTCTATGAAACGCATTATCTCCCTGCTTTTGCTTGCCTGCCCTATCTTGGCGTCGGCTGCACCCAATAACGACAAAGCCGCCGTACAGGCCGTCATTGCCAAGTATTACAACCGACCGCTTGCCGCGCACAAATGCCAGCTCGCCAAGCCGCCGAAAGACAGTGAGACAGCATCTGACAATATCATGTATTGCATGAAACCCGTTGCCGATCATACCGTAACACGCAACGGCAAAGCCGCGCGCTATGTGTTGTACACAGGTTTTGCCTACGATATGGAACAAAAAGTAAAACAGGACGCCCATGCTTCTTCGGGTCTGGCAGAATTGTTTGTTTTGGAGAAAGCAGACGGCAAGTGGGCAATCAAACAGCACGGAAAAGATAAAATCGGCGCATGGGGCGAGCCGCCGGAGAATAAGGAATGGAAGTTTGTTCAGGTGGGCGCACAAAACTGGGGCTATGTTGCCGAATCAAGTTATACAGGCCAAGGCGACACGACGACTTCGCAAAATTTCCTGTTTACCGATAATAGCAACCGTGTCCGTAAAAGCTTAATTATCAACGGTAACGATAACGGCGCATATTACGGCAATTGCGATGAATATAAAGGGCGCGAAAAACGCCTCTGCGAAGACACGTTTGTCAGCCTGGAAGCCAAAATTGCTTTTGACAAAAACCGTCCTGCCGTATCCGGCGTATGGGCGTTGATTGCAAAACTCAGCGGTGTATCAGGAAAGAAAAATTATAAAAATCAGAAATATATTTTCCCTTATAACGGCAAAACCCACGTCGCCCCCAAAAACTATCCCTTAGGCGGACAATAGTTCCCTCGAAAAACGCTTTGATCAAACCATTACTACCTCAAGTCAAATCCCGTGAAAGACACTCATAAACTCTGGGCCGCCCTCATCATTACCGGCATCATCGGCGGCATGGTCGGCATTGTATTAACCGAAATCATGCATACGATTCAACATCTTGCCTATGGTTACGGTTCAGACGGCCTATACGTTTCATTCCGAGAGGGCGTAGCGCAGGCAAGTCCGGAGCGACGTATCGGCGTGATGGCCTTTTGCGGCGCGGTGGTCGGCTTAGGGTGGTGGTTGCTCAAACGCTACGGCAGGCCGCAACCGAGTATCAAAGCCGTGGTTAAAAATCCGCTCGCCGGTTTTCCGTTTTTTGAAACCGTCAGCCATGCCCTGTTGCAAATCATTACCGTCGGGCTTGGCTCGCCGCTCGGCCGCGAAGTTGCGCCGCGCGAAATGACCGCCGCCTTTGCTTCAGTAGGCGTCAACCGTTTCGGGTTGAGCGAAGACGCCACAAGGCTGGTCATCGCTTGCGCCTCGGGTGCAGGTTTGGCGGCTGTGTATAACGTGCCGCTCGCCTCCACACTTTTCATCCTCGAAGCCATGCTTGGCTTATGGACGCAGCAAGCAGTCGCCGCCGCATTGCTGACTTCAGTCATCGCCACCGCCGTCGCACGCATCGGTTTGGGCGACGTGCAGCAATATCATCCGACCAACCTTTCCATCAACACATCATTACTTTGGTTTTCCGTCATCATCGGCCCGATACTGGGCGCAACCGCCGTCTTTTTCCAGCGCACAGCCCAAAAGTTCCCCTTCATCAAGCGCGACAACATCAAAATCATTCCCTTGGCCGTCGGTATGTTTGCACTTATCGGTGCGATTGCCGTTTGGTTTCCCGAAATTTTGGGCAACGGCAAAGCAGGCAACCAACTGACCTTTGGCGGCATGACCGACTGGCAACACAGCCTTGAGCTGACCGCCATCAAATGGCTGGTCGTCTTGATGGCGCTGGCGGCAGGCGCATACGGCGGCCTGATTACCCCGTCCATGATGCTCGGCAGTACCATCGCCTTTGCCGCCGCATCCGCGTGGAACAGCGTTTTCCCTGAAATGTCCTCCGAAAGCGCGGCCGTTGTCGGCGCCGCCGTTTTCCTTGGCGTTTCCCTCAAAATGCCACTGACGGCCATCGTCTTTGTTTTAGAACTCACCTATGCCCCCGTTGCCTTACTCATGCCATTATGTGCAGGCATGGCAGGCGCAGTATGGGTGGCAAAGAAAATGGGATTTAAATAGGCAAAAGCAAAAGGCCGTCTGAAACCGAGTTTCAGACGGCCTTTTACAATAAAATTGTCAACAATATCTATAAAAACCTACTGCCAAAAAGGCGAAAATAGCGGATAATACCGCCCTGAAAATTCATCCCATACTGATTAAACCTTCAACAAAGGAAATCCAAATGTCTTCCATCAAACGCGCCCTGATCAGCCTATCCGACAAGACAGGCGCAGTCGAATTTGCCCAAACCCTGACCAAGCTCGGTGTTGAAATCCTCTCTACCGGCGGTACAGCAAAGCTCTTGGCTGATGCAGGCGTTCCCGTTATCGAAGTTGCCGACTATACCGGTTTTCCCGAAATGCTCGACGGCCGCGTGAAAACCCTGCATCCGAAAATCCACGGCGGCATCCTCGGCCGTCGCGATTTGGACGAACACGTCGCCAAGATGGAAGAACACGGCATCGGCAATATCGACCTCGTGTGCGTCAACCTCTACCCCTTCGCCGCCACCATCGCCAAACCAAACTGCACACTGGAAGACGCGATTGAAAACATCGACATCGGCGGCCCAACCATGGTGCGTTCTGCCGCGAAAAACTGGAAACACGTCGCCATCGTTACCGACACAGCCGATTTCCCGGCCATCGCCGCCGAACTCGAAGCCAACAACGGCGCATTGAGCGACAAAACCCGTTTCAACCTCTCACGCAAAGCATTCAGCCATACCGCCCAATACGACGGCATGATTTCCAACTACCTGACCTCGCTTTCAGACGACGTCTTGAGCGGCCAGCCCCAAATCGGCGAATTTCCGAGCCAGTTCAACCAAAGCTGGATTAAAGTGCAAGACATGCGCTACGGCGAAAACCCGCACCAACGCGCCGCGTTCTACCGCGATATTTATCCAGCCGCAGGCAGCCTTTCCGCCTACAAACAACTGCAAGGCAAAGAATTGTCGTACAACAACATCGCCGATGCAGATGCCGCATGGGAAGCCGTCAAATCCTTTGACGCGCCGGCCTGCGTGATCGTGAAACACGCCAATCCGTGCGGCGTAGCCATCGCCTCCAATACCTTGGATGCCTACAAACTCGCCTACGCTACCGATACCACCAGCGCATTCGGCGGCATCATCGCCTTCAACCGCGAAGTGGATGGCGAAACTGTCAAACAAATTACCGACAACCAATTTATGGAAGTCCTCATGGCGCCGAAGTTCACCGCCGAAGCACTCGAAATCGCCGCCGCCAAGAAAAACGTGCGCGTATTGGAAGTGCCGCTCGAAGCAGGTGCCAACCGCTTTGAACTCAAACGCGTCGGCGGCGGACTGTTGGTACAAACCCCCGACATCCACCGCCTCAACCGCGCCGATTTGAAAGTCGTCTCCAAACGCCAACCGACCGAGCAAGAATGGAACGACCTGATGTTCGTTTGGAACGTCGCAAAATACGTCAAATCCAACGCCATCGTCTTCGGCAAAGGTGGCCAAACCTACGGCATCGGTGCAGGCCAAATGAGCCGCGTGGACAGCACCCGCATCGCCGCCCGCAAAGCGCAAGATGCCAATCTCGACCTCAACGGCGCATGTGCCGCTTCCGATGCCTTCTTCCCATTCCGCGACGGCGTAGATGTCATTGCCGAGCAGGGCATCAAAGCCATCATCCATCCGGCAGGCTCCATGCGCGACCAAGAAGTCTTTGACGCAGCGGACGAACACGGCATCGCCATGGTCGTAACCGGCATCCGCCATTTCCGCCACTGATAAGCTGATATAAAATAAAGGCCGTCTGAAA
>NZ_CATNVN010000086.1:0-7731 GCF_951230505.1 uncultured Neisseria sp. | reverse complement strand
CGTTTGACAGCTTGGGCAAGCTGATTACGCACCAGTTCGAAAGGTTTGGCTTTAGGATCGCGTTCTACTGCACTGAGTTTAAACAGGTAAAAACGGTTTCCTATTACAACCGGTTCATGCGTTACATCGCCTCGGTTCATGTCGGCAAAAGCAACGGCCAGTTGGGGAGGAAGCTGTTGCGGAGAAATGAAGCCGTCAAATTCTTGTTCTGGGTTAGGATAGCGCTTCATCAGCTCTTCGAATGACAAGCCTTTGAGCAGCAGTTCTTGCGCGGCGCGTACTTCGTCGGCTGAGGCAAAGCTGACTTGTTGCAGCTTGATAATGCGTGTTTGCTGGTCGTAGAAACGGCGCAACTCGGCATCGTCAACTGCGGTTTGACGTTCTAGATAAGCAGCGTATTGGTTAGCATAGAACTCAGCTTCAACGTTTTTGAATTGATTCTGTACTTCCGCATCTTTGTCCAAACCAGCTTTGAAGGCTTCATTTTTCAAGATTTCCAAAGTCTGCAAGCGTGTAACCACATCTTTGCGGATTGCCTGACCATCGGGTTTGGCAGTTTGGTTGGGATGCTGGTCGGCCTGTCTCAATACTTCGGCAACCATGCTGTCGATGCGGGCGGGATCGATATCAGGTGCTTTGGCGGTTGCCAAACCGATCGTCGACAGGGCGAGGATAGCCAAAACGGCAGTTTTGGGCTTGATGTTCATGTGAGTTCCTTATTGCCCGCCGCTATCACGGCGGGCACGTTATATTATTTGTTGACTTTGATGCTGGCTTTTTTCAGCAATGATTGAATGGCCGCATCAACACGGGCTGCCTGTAAGTCGTTGCCAATCTCGTTTTTAGCGGCTTCGTAAGAAGGTACGGTAACGTTGCGACGGTCATTGACGTAGAAAACGGCGTACAGATTACCGTTTTGTAGCGGCGTTTTAGTGTACGCGCCTTTTTTCAGGTCTTTGACGGCTGCATAAAGCGGAGGTGCTGATTCTTGCAAATCTTTGAGCGGAACATAAGCTTTAGGGATACCGCCGGCTTTTTTGGCTGCTTCATCAATTGAGTATTGGTTCAATACCGAAACAAAGCTTTTTTTCGCGTCCAAATCGGCAATGGCTTTTTGGGCATTGCTGCTGCTGTCGGTTAAGATTTCGCCCAGTTGGACTTCCTGAGTACCTTTATAGAAGTTGCTGAAGTCGTTGTAAGCGGCTTTGACGTCTTTTTCTTGGACAGGATATTGACGGACGATATGCGCCGCGAAAGCTTGGCCTAACAAATCATTTTCGAAAACTGCCCATTCGGTTTTGAATGTGGCTTTTTTATCTGCACCTTGCTTGGCGGCATCGGCACGCGCTTGCTCCAATGCAGTTTTGAATTCAGCGCTTTGATCCAGTTTTAATTTTTTAGCTTCTTGGGTAACAACAGTGCTGATAACTTGGCGTTCAGTCAGCATTTGACGCAATTCAGGAGTGTCTTGAACGTTCGGGTTGCTGGCGCGTACGGAAGCAACTTGGTCATCGATAACGCTGCTGTCGATGGCTTGACCGTTGACGGTAACCAAAGCTTGGGCAAACAGGGTGCCGGAAGTCAGGGCAAGCATCAAGGTTGAAGCAAAGTAGGTTTTTTTCATCGTATTTCTCTTTTAAATTAATGATTGGAAGTGAATTAATGATTAGAAATCAAAGTTTGAGTAGTAATCTTAATGGAAGTATTCGTCCGGCGTGGCCGCTTTGATACTGAGTGCATGAATCAGGCCGTCTGAAAACAAGTCCTGCAAAAGCTGCTTAATCATACGTTGCCGCTGGAGGCGGCCAATGTTCTCAAATGCGTTGCTGACCACCACTATAGCGTAATGCCCGCCGCCTTTATTGCCGGCATGGCCGGCGTGCAGGTGGCTTTCATCTTCAAAATCGAAGAACTCAGGCTCAAGCGCCTGCAGGCGTTCCTCGATAATTTGACGCATATTGCTCATTTGAATACGGCTTTAAAGGGTTTAATCAATACTTCTGCGTATACGCCGGCATCGACGTAAGGGTCTTGTTCAGCCCATTCTTGTGCAGCGTCCAAAGATTCAAATTGAGCCACGATCAGGCTGCCGGAAACGCGTTCCGGATTGTCTGGTAGAGGATTGGGGCCGGCAGTCAGCAGACGGCCTTGCGCTTTCAATTCTTCCAAGCGTGCTAAATGAGCAGGGCGTGCTGCCATGCGTGCTTCGTGGACATCTTCGGCATCAGTAGCCAAAAGCATAAAATATTCCATTATTGATCCTCCTTAGACTGGAAACGCATCAGATACATGCCCTGTGCGATGGAAAAAATGATTGTGAAACCCAATGTGCCGAACAGTTTGTAATTGACCCATTGGTCTGGAAAATACGTAAAGACAAAGAGGTTGGCCGCACCCATAAAAATCAGGAAGCCAATCCATGCATAAGTCAGGCGTGTCCATGCAAAATCAGGGAGCTGCATTTCTTTGCCCATGACGGCTTTAAGCCCGTTTTTACCGGCAAGATGGCTAAACAGCATGACGATTGCGCCGATCCAAAACAGAACGGTCGGTTTCCACATGATGAAGCGGTTGTCTTTCAGCAGAATCGTTGCACCGCCAAAAAAGACAATCAAAATCAGGCTGATCCATTGCATGGTGTCCAGCTTGCGGTGTTTCCAAAAGGTCAGCGCAGCTTGGGCTATGCCGACTACAACCGCAACAGTCGTTGCGGCAATCATGTCTTTGGTGATGATGTATGTAATGAAAAATAAGAATACGGCGAATAAGTCGCTCAAAACTTTCATATGTTAATGATGAAACTAATTGAGTAAATGCTAATCATACAGGCAGATGTGTTTTTTTGCACCTTCCCTCATGACTTTAATGCCGCATATATTTATATAAAATATTTGTTTTGGGTTGGAGAAATTTGTAAAAAAGAAACACAAGTATGCAAAAGTAATAGATTTGCTAAGGAATTTTAGGCTGAATAGCCTCTATTGCTTGGCAGGAATGGGTTAAAAATATATCATGACGTAATATCTAGTAAATATATGGTTAAATGCGCGCACATTGGTTAGTACCATAATTTCCGAACAGGGGATCAGTTTTGAAAAAACATCACAATATTAAATTAATTACAGCTTCTATCGCTTTAATGACATCGCTCAGTGCCTCTGCAGGTTTGGGCGGCTTGAATGTTCAATCTCATTTGGGTGAGCCTTTTACAGGCAGTATCACTGTAACTGGCGAGGAAGCTCAGGCTCTGCTTAATGGCGGCAAGGCCACTATTTCAAATGGCAATTTGCGCGCAGCGGTACGCAAATCGGGCGATAAGGCAGTCGTTACCATCCGCTCTTCTAAAGCCATCAAAGATCCTGTTTTGGTTTTTCAAGTAGGTGTCGGCGCGCAATCGCGTGAATACACTGCTATTATCGATCCGGCCGGATATGATTCTAAAGATGCTGCATCTGTTCGTACTCGTCCGGCTGCTGAATCTCAATCCTCCGAGCCGACGCGCAATGCCCAACAGCCTGCAACGAAAAACAATAAAGCAGCAGGTAATCAAGCAATTCAAGCGCGTAAGGATGTGCAGCGTAAGGCTGAGAAAAAACAAGTTCAGACGGCCCCTGCTAAAAACGACACAGCTGCACGTTCAGGCAGACAGCATTTGGTGCGTACGGGTGAAACCCTGATTGCCATTGCGTCCAGCATCCGTCCGCAAGGTATGACCTTGGATCAAACCATTCAGGCTTTGGTAAATGCCAACCCGGATGTGTTTATCGATAATAATGCCAACCGTATGTTGGCAGGTAAGGTGCTGAATATTCCAAACCGTAGCGAATTGCAACGTTTGGCTGCTTCTGCTCCTGCTAAAACTAATACGGCAACAGAAAAAGCTAATGAAACCGCTAATACAACAGAGGCTAAAACAGAAAAACCTGTTGTTCAGCCTGAGACTCAAACTGAAGCCCAGGTTAAAGATGCTGGCGTAAATACACAGCAACAGGAAGAAGTGAAACAAGCTTCAGCTGAACAAACAGAACAAGCAGCATCTGCAGCTGTTAATGAAAATGCCGCATCGACTGTTCCTGCGTCCGATGTTCAAGACGTTATGGCTTCTGATGCTCAAGAGAACGTAGTGGCTTCCGAGCCTGTTGCAACCACTGATTCTGTCGCAGAGCAAACAGAAAGCGAATCAGACGGCAATTTATGGAAATGGTTATTGGCAGGCGGTGCCGCCCTTATTGCTGCTTGGTTGTTGTTGAAAGCTGCCGGTAAACGTAAAGACGAGCCGGAAGCGGCACCTGTAAGCCGTAAGGATGAAGAGAAGGCTGTACAGAAAAATGTTGCCGCTTCAGCTGCTGCGGTTGCTGCAACTAAAGTAACGCCGTCTGAAAAAACTCAAGACGGTCTGTTTATCGAAGATGATTTTGAAGATGATGTGGTTATCAATGAGGTAGAAGAATCTTCCAATATTGATGATGTCAAACTTGATTTGGGTAAGATTGACAATAGTCAGGCAGGTATTCTTTCAGGTGCAGTAACGCATGATGTTGAGACAGAGCAACGTCGCCATGCTGATTGGGACAATATCGAATCAACGGAAAGCGTGTACGAGCCTGAACCAGAAAATCCGTATCAGCCAGTATCTGTTGTTATGCCTGAACGTAAAGAAGAGCAGGTAAATACATTTGCTGAGTTTGATTTGGCGGCAGAGAAAAAGGTCTCCGAGTTAAGAAATGAAGAGCCACTTGAGTTTACGGTAGAAACCCCTGAAGCTTCAGGCGGCCATGCGGTGCCATTTGATGTCAAGCAAGATCAAGACTTGCAAATTCAAGAAACCAAAGAAGAAGTAGAGAAAGAAGAAGCTGCTTCTGAATTTGTGATTGAAGAAGGTGCATTGGAATGGGGAGCTGAAGATGTTTCAGTAGCCGCCGATAAAAGCAATAGTGAAAGAGGCTTTGTTTCAGAATCAGTCGGTATGACTGCACCGTTTGAAGCCAAATATGATTTGGCTAAGATGTATATCGAAATCGGTGATCCTGAAGCGGCTCGAGAAACATTGCAAGGGCTGATTGAGGAGGCTGAAGGCGATATTCTATATAAAGCTCAAAAACTGATGAAAGAACTTGGCGCATAAGTGTCAGTCAAATGAAGATGCCGTTTCAGACGGCATCTTTTTTATGGTAAATTTAAAAATGAGATTTGAGCCGAATCCATTTTTAGATATGACAGTATTGCATGGCAGTTCTATGGTGGACGAAGATAAGGGCCGTCTGAAATACATGATGAGAGGCGTGCGATGATCACGCCTTTTAATATTTGTTATTTGAGCGTGGACAGCAATATCAATTTATAAGAAGTATTAAAAATGACCGAACAAACGAATACAACAGGACGTTCCGTTCAGCGTTGGGCTTTAATCCTATCTTATGACGGAAGCTGTTTTTATGGCTGGCAAAAACAGGCTGGAGATTTACCGACTGTTCAGACGGCCGTAGAGCAGGCGTTGTCTTTAATAGCAGGGGAGCAGATTAATACGATTGTTGCAGGAAGGACGGATACGGGTGTGCATGCGACAGCTCAGGTCGTACACTTTGATACATCTGTAGGCCGTCCGGAGCAAGCGTGGGTGCGTGGAGTCAATGCGCATTTGCCTGACGGTGTGGCTGTATTGCTTGCACAAAAAGTTGCACCGCATTTTAATGCCCGATTTGATGCTTATGGTCGGCATTACCGTTATTTGCTGGAATCATCTCCGGTTCGCTCTCCGTTGTTGGTCGGCAGGGTGGGGTGGACGCATTTGAAATTAAATTTAAATCTAATGAGGCAGGCTGCTGCTTTATTGGAGGGTGAGCATGACTTCTCTAGCTTTCGTGCGGCTGAGTGCCAGGCAAAATCGCCTATAAAAACGCTGTATAGGGCAAGTATTAGTGGGAATCCTCGTTATTTGTGCCTTGATTTGCATGGAAATGCATTCTTGCATCATATGGTGCGCAATATCATGGGCGCATTGGTATATGTAGGAAGTGGCAGAATCAGTGTGGATGAATTTCAGTCAATCTTTCATGCAAGAAGCAGATTGAAAGCGCCTCCGACTTTTATGTCTGACGGCCTGTATTTGACAGGCGTTGATTATCCTGATGAGTTTGGGGTGGTAAAACTGCCTCTGCCTGAGTGGATGGATGTTTCGGGTAATGTTTTTCAGACGGCCTAATTGACGGATTGTTGGTATAAAAGCAACAAAATAGCGTGATTGATGTGTAAATTAATAAAGTGTTGTAAAAATGCACAACTGCTTTTAAAAGAAATTTATCATTGATTTTAAATAATAAATTTCCTTTTTTTGGGCTGTGTTTACCTTTGTTGGGTTTCAAGGGTGGTGGGGGTGGATTGAATAAAGTTTGTTTTTTTAGAGAGGAGCAATTATAGTAACAGTCATGGAATCGCTGATTCCAGCGATAATGTAAGCCTAAGCGGATTGTCCGGTCTGCTTAAGTTATTTCTTCACAATAGAAAAGGAATACAGCAATGAAAAAATCTCTGATTGCTCTGACTTTGGCAGCTCTGCCTGTTGCGGCTATGGCTGATGTGACTCTATACGGTCAAATCAAAGCCGGCGTAGAAGTTTCTCAACAAAAGTTGAAAAAAAATGGTGTAAGCACTAAGAAAAAAGTTGCTACAGAAATTGCTGATTACGGTTCTCGCATCGGCTTCAAGGGTCACGAGCACTTGGGTAACAACCTGAACGCTATCTGGCAAGTTGAACAAAACACTTCTATCGCCGGTGGTGACTCTGGTTTCGCTAATCGCGAATCTTTTATCGGTTTGGAAGGCGGTTTCGGTAAAGTTCGTGCCGGTAACCTGAATACTACTCTGAAAGACAGCAGCGACAGCATTGACCCATGGGAATCTAGTGATGCTAACTCTGATGTTTTGCAATTAGGTCACTTAAAACGTGTAGATTCTCGTAAAGTATCTGTACGTTATGACTCTCCTGTATTCGCCGGTTTTAGTGCAAGCGTGCAATATCAACCTCGTGATAATGCAAATCCTAGCAATAAATATGAGCATAATCGTGTGCATGGTGATGCATACTATGCTGGTTTGAATTATGAAAATTCTGGCTTCTTTGCTCGTTATGCGGGTTCTTTTGCTAAACATGCTTTGGCAACCGACGCTGATGGTAAGGTTGTAAATGCTCCTTTGGCTAATGGTACTGCTACTGGTGATTTGAAAGATCGTCAGGTTCATCGTGTAGTTGCTGGCTATGATGCAAACAATCTGTTGGTTGCTGTTGCTGCTCAACACGATGCATCTAAAAATGGTGATGCTAGCAATGCTAACTATGGTAAGAAAAACAAGCAAACTGAAGTTGCCGCTACTGCTGCTTACAGCTTCGGCAATGTAACTCCTCGTGTTTCTTATGCTCATGGTTTCAAACTTACCGCTAATGGTAAAAAACTTGACCGTACTTACGATCAAGTTATCGTTGGTGCTGATTACGACTTCTCTAAACGCACTTCTGCCTTGTTGTCAGCTGGTTGGTTGAAAGAAAAAGAAGGTAGTAATAAATACGAGAAAACTGCTGGTACTGTTGGCCTGCGTCACAAATTCTAATCTGACTTAAGATTAGTCTGAAAAAGAGCCTGTTTTATACAGGCTCTTTTTGTTTGTGTGGAAAATATATTTTGTTTTGAAAGAATGGAAGGTTAAAGTTTTTAGATTATTTTCAGACGGCCTATT